>JAEUJH010000257.1 GCA_016794825.1 Gemmatimonadota bacterium | reverse complement strand
CCCGGGCCCTGGTTCCAGACGGCGTTTCCTGCCGACTCGCGGGACCGGACCTGCAAGAAACGGGGTCGGAGGAGTTTTACGACGTCGTACGCGTTCTGAGCCTGTCCCTCGATCTGGCGAATTTCCCACGCGGCGATGACGGTTGGCTGCTTCTGGGGCGGCTTCTCCGGCTTGGCGGTCGAGTCCTGCGCGAATGAGGGGGGTGCGACGAGGACGAGCAGTCCGACCGCGAGTGCCAACCTCATGTGGCTGCCTCCGCTGAAGGGAAGTCCAAGCTACCTCATGAATCGTGGTTCGTCACATCGTTCGCCGGCGTCGTCGCGTTTGGCGGCAACTACTTGTCGACGGGCCTTCCCGGACCGCGGCCCGGCCGCCGTTGGTCGAATCGGAACACCCGGACGACGGGTACCTCGGTCGAATCCTCACCCACCAGAGCGATCCGATCCCCTGACACGCTCGGGTCGATCCCGCCGGATGGTGGCAAGCCCACGACCGTTCCCTGGAGGTGCCCCTCTCGGTCGAAGACGTCGAAACGGACCCCGGATTCGGTCGCGACCTCGACCCAAAGCCTCCCCTGATCGTCGAGGAACATTGACGTGATGGCCGGCTTGACGAGCTGGCGCGGAAACTCGCCATGGTCGCACGACGCCGCAGGCCATTGGGCCCGGAACGCGGTCCACTCCACGTTCGCGTCGCGCCATTCCGCATCCGTGACCGGCACGGGTGCTCGGGTTCGGCGAATCAGCCGGATCGTGTCGCCGGACGAGCCGAGGATGGCGACGGCGTACTGGGATGTGACGGTGATTGCCTGCTCCCCGTGCCCCGTCGGGATGGCGATAAGCGAGCCGCCGAACGGTAGCGCGAAGAAGGTCAGCCCTCCGTCAGGGGTCCGGCAGGTTCGGCTGACTGGCAAGCCCGGTGCCGTGCGCACGGCAACGATCGTGTCGGATGGCCCGGATCCCGAATACTCGACGAAGATCCCTTCCGAGCCGGTTGTCGCCTGCCGCAGGGAGAAAGACCAAAAGGCCCCGGGCGTTCGATAGAGCCGGACAAACTGGCCGCCCGTGATTCGGGGAACCGGCCACGACGCCAGCCACCGATCGTCGGCCCCGAAGAACCCGATCCGCCCGTTGCCCGGATCGAGGAGTGCGAGTGTGTCGCCGAGCCACGCCACGGAGTAGGGCTCCCGGTACTCGCCCGGGCCGGGTCCCTCCCGTCCGATTCGGCGCAGAAGCGTGCCGGTCGAGTCGAACTCGAGGATGGATCGATAGGAAGGGTCGACGACGATCAGTCGGCCGTCGGCTGCGAGCAGGACCGATCGCGCCGAGCCAAGCTCGGCGCCGCGCGGCGGGACACCCCCCACCTCGAACACGGGGGTGGCTGGCCACAGGGAAGGCTCTCCGACCGAGGTGAGGATGGGGAAACGTCCCGACCGATCAACGCTCGTTCCCGACTGGTCGCCCCGAGGCGGACCGCCACAGCCGGCGGTCGCCAAGGCGAGCATCGCAGCGATTCGTGCCGTCATGGCCCAGCGCGGACGTCCTCCGTGGTCGAGGTATGTTGGGCAAGGCAGACTCAGGAGTTCCTGATGCCGAGGAGCTGACGGGCCTCTTCCGGAGAAGCTATCTCCCGCTGCAGTTCCTTGGCGAGACGGACGGTCCGCTCCACCAGCTGGACGTTCGTCGCCAGGACTCCCCGCGAGTAGTAGATGTTGTCCTCGATCCCGACCCGACAGTTCCCGCCCATGACGATGCCCAGCGTCGTGACCGGCAACTGCGCCCTGGCAATGCCGATGCAGCTCCACCGGGCCCCGGCCGGCAGCAGGTCGAGCATCATCTGCAGGTTCCGGGGTGTGTAGGAGATGGCGTTCGGGACCCCCAAGACGAAGTCGAAGAACGGCGGATCCTCGATCAGACCCATCTTCCAGAGCCGGATCCCGGTTTCGACGTGGCTCGCGTCGAAGCACTCGATCTCGGGTCGGACCCCGAACTCCAGCATCTTGCCCGCCCAGTACTCGGCGTCCGCGGCCCGGTTGACGTACGCGCCTGGCCCGAAGTTCACCGAGCCGACGTTGAGGCTCATCATGTCGGGTCGGAGGTCGACCGCGCGGATCCGGCCTTCCCGGTCGTCGAGTCCCCAGCCGGTCGAGATCTGGACGATCAGCGTGGTGTGCTTCCGCAGTCCCTCGAGGACCCGGCCGAAGTAGTCGTAGTCGAGGCTGGCCTTCTGGTCCTTGTCGCGAGCGTGATAGTGCAGGATGCTCGCGCCCGCTTCCCAGCACGCGATGCCTTGCTCGATCACTTCGTCGGCCGTGACGGCCACGTGGGGGGTGTGTTCCTTGGTGGCCACCGGCCCGTTGGGGGCCACCGTGATGATGAGCTTGTCCATGGATTCTCGGTGGGGAGCGGTTTCGGCAAAGGTAACGGATGGTCGCGGGCTGCGGCGAGGGATGGCGGGCGGCCCCGGTCAGCTCAACGTGGAGCCCGCGGGACCAGGCGTCCGCGCAGTACGACCGCTTCGATTCGGCGGATTGCCTGGATGTCACGGATCGGATCGGCCGCCAGCAGGACCAGGTCGGCGCGGCGGCCAGGGGCCAGGAGCGGAGCCGGCTCACCCCGATAGCGCGCCGGCTCCGTGGTGGCGGTGCGGAGCGCCGCCAGCGGGGTCAGGCCCGCCTCGACAAAGAGCGTCAATTCGTCGTGGAGACTCGCGCCCGGCAGGACCCACGGCTCGTCGCTCGCGTCAGTGCCCGCCAGGATCGGCACGCCCGCGCGGTGCAGGTCGGCGACGAGCTGGCGGTGTCGGCGGTAGAGGGCCTGACCCGCCTCGCGTCGGGCCGGCGGCTGGTCCGCGCGGTATCGCACCCAGTCGTCCCTGACGCCGCTGGGAACCGAGGCGAGCCGCGGGTCGCGGCCGAGCGGGTCGTCGAGCGGGAGAAAGGCGCCTCGCAACTGGACGAGCGTCGGCACCTGCCAGACCGAGCGGGTGGCCAGGGTGTCGAAAAGCTCTCCGCAACGGCGGGCGTCATAGCGAGCGAGGGAGGCCGCGAGGCGACCGTCCGCGAGCAGCGTCATCGAGTCGCGGCTCGAGTCGGCGGCGATCGTCGCCAGCATGCCGGGAATGCACGACTCGAGAACCAGGGTCAGGTGTTCGATCGTGCGCTGCCCGGCGGCGACGGCCTCCAGCGGCGAAATCCGCAGCGGGACGTGCCCTTCCAACGGGATGCCCAGCGCCCGGGCCTCCGCCGCGAGCGCACGGAAGCTCGCGGGGTCGATCCGATCGTAGACCTTGAGGAACTGGAAGTGGAGATCACGGTAGCGGCGCGCCACGGCCCGGGCCTCGTCGGGCGAACCGACCGGCGTACCGAACGAGAGCAACGCCGGGACGCCATCGATCGGAGGCGAGCCCCACCAGACCGTCGGGGCCAGCGAATCGGCGCGATGCCGCTCCCGCCACGCCGCCGCCGAGTCGGCGAAGGTCCCGGCGTCCCGGATCCCGGTCACGCCGTGGGCCAGGTAGGCCGGGTAATGCCACGCCGCCCGTTCCTGGCGGTGCGCGTGCGTGTGCATGTCCCAGAGACCGGGCATCAGATACCGGCCCCGCCCGTCGAGCCGCCGGGCGCCTGGCGGCACGCTGGTGGTTCTCGAGGGCCCGATGGCCGCGATGGTATCGCCGGCCACGAGCACGGTCTGATCGGCGCGGATCGCACCCAGGTCGACATCGACGACCGAAACGTCCGTGATGGCCAACAGGTCGGCCCGTTCGCTGGTGCCGCACCCCGCGGCCAGCCCGGCGAGGAGCAGGGCCGCCGTCGGTCGTCGGATCCACGCGGTGGATGTCGTGCCGGACATTGTTCCTGACCTGACTGGCCGCGGCCTCAGCCGGTTGAACCTCGAGGATGGGCTGCCGCCGCCCGGAGGGAGTCGAAGTGACCTCCGAGTGCGAGCGGTGAACGGTATCGGATCGACGCTGGTCCAGCAACGCGGTTCGCCCCCTCCCCGCGTCTCTCCCGCAGACTACTGCGCCCGCCCGGCGGACGGTTGACCCCGAGGCCGCGGTCGAGCGTTCTTCCAAACGCAGCCGCTCGATGGAGCCGTCGCACCGATGAAGCTCACCGACATTCCGCGTCTCCGGGTTGCGAGCCAGCTCATCGCGCCGCCGTCAACGGACGACCCCGCCGCGATCGTGCGCCGTCTCGGCGCGGTCCAGGCGCAGGACTTCCTCGGGTCGCTCTGGGCGCTGGGGCTCCGCCGCCGGGGGGCGGTCGAGGCCGACATCGAGGCGGCCATCGGGAGCGGGGCCATCGTCCGGTCCTGGCCGCTGCGGGGTACCCTCCATTTCGTGGCCGCCGGGGACCTCCGCTGGATGCTGGCGCTGCTCGCGCCCCGAATGATCGCCCGGAGCGCGGGGCGTCATCGGCAACTCGGCCTCGATGACGCCGCCTTTGCGCGGTGTCGGCGGGTCTTCGATCGGGTGCTGCGCGACGGCCGCCCCCAAACCCGTCCGGCCCTCTACGCCGCGCTCGCCGCGGCGGGCGTGGCCACCGACGAGTCGCGCGGGCTCCACATCCTCGGCCGACTGGC
>JAEUJH010000666.1 GCA_016794825.1 Gemmatimonadota bacterium | reverse complement strand
ATTGACCGGCTGTTGGGGCTAGCGGGTGTTGGGTGGCTGGGCCAGGAGGCGCTCGGTGAATTCGAGCCGGTTTTCCAGCTCCTCCACCCGGACGGCGACCGCCCGGAGGTGGGCCACCTCGGCTTCGAGGCGGTCGAGCCGAGCCTGGTCGGAGGCGGCGAGGCGGCGGGCGCGCTGGAGGTTGATCGCCATCCGGACCCCGACGAGGATCGTGCCGCCGACGGCCGCGATCAGGGCGAGGGCCTCCCAAACCGAGGCGTTCCCTCCGATCTGGATTTCCGATTGCGCGAGCATGGGCCCTCCGGGCTGACGGTCTACCGCATCTGACGGATTCCGATCCGGCCGCCGTGACGAAGGTGCGGGCTAGCGGCGGCCAGTCGCTCCACGTCGGCCAAGTTGGGCGCGGTCACGACGAAGAACCCTGTCAGTCGTCCGGCGCCCTCGACCACGGGGTCCCGCTGGGTGAGTCCGGTTCCGGGCTCCAGGAGTCCGCCGGCGGTTCCCAGTTCGGCGCCCTCGATCGGGGTTCCCGAGCGGCGGACCGCGGCGGCCCAACGGGCATACTCCTCGACGTATGCTGCCTCGGCGCCCGGGGCAGGGCCACGGAACGCGTCGTCCTCATAGAGCAGAAGCAGCCAGCGGGGTCCGGCGGCGTCGTTGGAGCCGCTCGCGGCGGTGGCGCGGCCGATCGTGAACGCCGCGAGGACGGCCGCCGCGACCAGCGTGGCCTGCCTCCAGTACGATGGTCGTCGGCCGATGGTTCCGCGGGCTCGGAGCGAGGCGACCACCCGGGCTTCGAGCGCTGGCGGAAGGTCGGGGTCCTGGCCGAGCTGGCAGAGGACGGGTGGGCGGTCCGAGTCGTGGTCGGGCGTCATGGTTCTTCCCTCCGATCCTGCGCGGCTTCCGGGGCGTCGCCGAGCCAGCGACGGAGCCGGCGTCGGGCTCGAAGGAGCTGACTCTTCGAGGTGCCGACGGCAATGTCGAGCATCCGAGCGACATCTTCGTGCGGATGCCCCTCGACGTCGTGGAGTACGAGGACGGCGCGAGATCCGGGCGGCAGCGCCGCGATGGCGGCTTCGAGGTCGAGGCGGTCGTCGATGGGGGGCGGGTCGCAGGCCGTGTCGTCGTCGAGCGGGTCTTCGCGGCGAAGCCGATCGGACCGCCTCTGTTCCCGGATGACGTTGACGAGAATGCCGGTGAGCCAGGTCCGGAGTGACGAGCGCCACGCGAAGGCATGCCACCGGTCGGTGGCCCGGAGCCAGGTGTCGTGCACCAGATCATCGGCCGAGCCCTGGTCGCCGAGGCGCCGCGCGGTCCGGTGCAGGGCGGGCGTGTGTCGACGATACAGGATCCGAAAGGCCCGCTCGTCGTGCTCGACCATCACCGCCGTCACCAGGGACCGATCCGGCGGATCGGTCACGGACTGCTCCGCGCCGTGGCGACCGGGACGAAGTCGGGCACCACCACCATGAGATTGGCGGTCGGACGACCCGGATCGACCACGAGCCCGGCGGTGGCGTCGGGGTTGCCGTGGTGACCGACGGCCTCGTTCGTCAGGTAGGGGTAGTAAATCATCAGGTGCGGTTTCCAGCGGCCCGCGGGCCGGCCGTCGTCGCCGACGAGCCGTTGCCCGGCCGACATCATGTACGCCACGGCGAGCCGCGTCGGCATCCGGAACTTGCCCTCGGCCAGGCCTTCGGCGATGACCCGGTTGGCCTCGGCCGGGGTGACGCCGGCGTGGTACAGTTCGGTCCGACGGAGTTCCATCGGCAGGATCGACGCAGCGGCCTCGGCGTCGAGGCACTCGGGTTCGAGCGCGGTGGGCCAGGTTCGAAACACGGCGCAGACCGTGGCGGTGGTTCCCGAATCGGCGACGACGTACCCGGCTTCGGTGAGCACGTAGATCCGGGCGCCGGCGGCAACCGACGCGGGCGCCGCGCTCCGAGCCAGGGCGATCTCGTCGGCGCGGGCGAGGAGGGGCCGGCGGCCGGCCTGTCCGGCCCCGGACTGCTGGGCCGGCGCGCTGGAGGCAACGCCGATGGTCGCGCCGAGGAGCAGGATGATCCGGGTCATGGAAGTCTCACCGATTCGGGTCTTTCGGTGAGTGGCACCAGAACCGCCGAGGGTTGCATCGGCGGGGAACCCCGGGTCAGGGTCGGACTTCGACCCCCACCATCACCGAACGGCCGGCGGGCGGATTGCCGTTGTGCTCCACGTAGCCCGAGGCGTTGGTGAGGTTGTCGATGTTGAGGTATGCGGTGAACTGCCGGATCAGGTCGACCGACAGGGCAACGTACGGCTTGACCAGGCCGGGATACCGGATCAGGTAATCGCGAACGCTGGCCCGGGCGGGTGCCTGGCCGGCGTTGACGGCGGCGATCTCGGTCCAGTCGTAGCCGGTCCAGGAGCCGAGGAAAGTGGCGCCGACGCCGAGGTGGACGTTGCGGAGCTGATAGGAGAACCGGGCCGAGCCGGAGACGGTGGGGATCTCGGGCAGTCGATCGCCGGGCAGCAGCGACCCGGAGTAGGAGCGCGCGATCCGCTCGACCCGGCTCGAGGTGGTGTAGACCTG
>JAEUJH010000587.1 GCA_016794825.1 Gemmatimonadota bacterium | reverse complement strand
GCGGCAAAGGCTCCCTCGGTGGCGAACAGATTGATGGTGTAGCTCCCGAGCCAGTACCCCGGCTCGTGCCGGTCGAGCCGAAAGCCGCAGACCGGGCAGCTCGGGCAGACGGTGAACCAGTTCAGGATGATCGGGTGTCCGCCGCAGACCGGACAACGGAGCCGAATCGCTCGGGAAAAGAGCGTCGACGGCGAGGGGAAGGGCGGGGGTCCGTCGAGCACTGGCGCTCCCGGGTCCGGCGGTCGTTCAGATCGGCAGTTCGTCCCGCACCAGAACCAGAATAGCAGCCTGGGGAACCACGAGGTACTTCTTGTCCTCGAAGGTGATCTCGACCGCCGCCTTGCGGAAGAAGATGGCGTGATCGCCGACCCGGGCCTGCATTGGCCGGAAGCGTGGCGTTTTTTCGCCCACTCGCCAGGGCTCGTCGTCGAAGCTCCCGACGTCGGGAACCGGGTCGCCGGGGCCGGTGGCGATGATCAGGCCCTGCTGGACCTGCTGGGTGTCGAGGGCGGTGGCGGGGAGGTAGAGCCCAACCCGGGTCCGCTCTTCTCCGTCTTCGGGGCTGATGAGGACCCGGTCGCCGACGACCAGGAGCTTCTTGGGAGGGAACTCCATCGGCCTACTCCATCTGATGGACGGTGACCAGGTCGGTGACCCGGAGCCGCCGGACGAGGGTGGGAAGCCGGAGCAGGACCTCCTCGCCGACCTTCCGGTCCTTGAGCGCCCGGCCGAGGGGCGACGCCAGCGAGATGTGGCCGGCGTCGATGTCCATCATCTCGGCCAGGACCAGCTGGTAGGTCTCGGTCTCGTCGGTTTCGAGGTCGACGACCGTCACCTTGGACCCGAGGCCGACCCGGTCGGTCGGGGCTTCGGTGTTGGCGATTTCGGCCAGCGAGGCGAGGCGCTGATGCAACTGTCCGAGGCGCGCCTGCACCAACTGCTGCCGCTCGAGAGCGGCCTTGTACTCGGAGTTCTCGCGGAGGTCGCCCATGGCCACGGCGGTCGCGATGGCCTGGGGCAGGGTCACGGCGAGTTCGTGCGTCAGCGCCTCGATCTCCTTGCCAAGCTTCTGCCGCATTTCTTCGATCATAGGCGGTCTCGACGGGTAAAAAGAAGCTGGCCCGGCTGGGGTTCCAGCCGGGCTGCCTAAGTATCAATCTGGCTTCAAGATAGCAATTCCTGTTCCGGACGCAAACGGAGGGCTGACGGTCGGACTGCCGGGCCGGGGTCTGGTCGGCGGGCGGGGCCAGGGCCGGACGGCCCTGATCGAGCACGTTTCTTCCAGTGGGAGGTCGGAATCAATCGTTTCCACCGCCGTTTTGGGGATTCCGCGCCATGGATCGAACCTCACCGCTGGCTCATCGCGCCACTGTCGCCGCCTTGGCGGTGGTGGCCCGGTCGCTTCGAATCCGGGGGTTCTTCCATGGGGACGACGGGTTCTCCCGGCGGGTCGGGGAGCGGGTCCAGCGGGTCCGGATCGAGTCGATCGAGTGGCCGGGGTCGCCGCGGGCGGGGCTGGAGGTGGCCCTGGAACTGGTCGGGCCGGATGGCGAGGGTGTCGTCGCGATGTTGTGGGACCTGATTCCGGCGCGGGAGCGCGGGGGGGCCTGGTCGCTGACGCCGGATTCCGACCTTCGGGCCGTGACGGGAGACCTGGTCGCGGCCCTGGAGCGTTACGGGGTTTCGTACCTGGACGCCCTGGCCGCCGCAGCCATCGAGGACCCAGCCGATCGGGTGGGTCCGGGGCGGCTCGACCCGGTGGTGCCCCGGCCGATCGAGTGGCGCGATCCGAGGGTTCGGCGGCGGGCCCGACTGGAGGTGGCGGGGCCGAACCGAGCGGGCTGACAAACTCCGACCTTCCCAATCCGAATTGGCAGGCTGGGTTTCTTGACCCAACCTGTTGTCTCGTTTAATCTTCCGCCCACTTCGACCGAAACTCTCGGTTGAACTCAGGCCTGGTCCCCACTTTTCGGACTCGAACCGCATGGATACACGCCCCAGACGCGCCTGGCGCGCGTGGCTGGCCCGAGCCGCTGTTCTCGGACTCGTCTTGTTCGTCGCGGCATGCGGCGAGAACTACCACCAATCCACGCTTCAGCCCAAGTCCGACATCACCCGGATGATCGACGGGTTGTTCCGGACCACGTTCCTGTGGGCCATGATCGTGTTCGTGCTGGTGGAAGCGGCCCTGATCTACGCGCTCTGGCGGTTCCGCGCCAAGCCGAATGATCCGGAGCCGGTCCAGAGCCACGGCAACACCACGCTCGAAATCATCTGGACGGCCATCCCGGCGCTCATCCTCGTGGTGATCGCGGTGCCGACGGTCAAGACGATCTTCAAGACCTCCCTCCCGGCGCCGAATCCGGAGGTCGAGGTCGAAGTCATCGGGCACCAGTGGTGGTGGGAGTTCCGGTATCCGAAGCTCGGAATCGTCACCGCCAACGAAATGGTGGTGCCGGTGTCGAAGATGGTCGGCCTCCGGATGTGGAGCGCCGACGTGCTCCACAGCTTCTGGTCGCCGCAGCTGGCCGCCAAGCGGGACGTCTTCCCGATCTTTCCCCAGACGAAATACAAGAAGGTCAACCCGCTGTGGTTCACGGCCGATTCGGTCGGCGACTACTCGGGCCAGTGCGCCGAGTTGTGCGGGATTCAGCATGGGCGGATGGGCCTTCGGGTTCAGGTCCTGAGCGACGCTGATTTCCAGGCCTGGGTGGCGCAGCAGCGGGTGGGCTCGCCCCTGGTCGACGGCGGCAAGCCGCCGGCGGCGGTGGACAGCGCCTGGAAGGCCGACACGGTCCACACCAAGGGCCAGGCGGCGTTCGTGGCGGGCGGTTGCATCGGCTGTCACGCCATGGTCGGGACGCCGCTCGCGAGCGCGTTGACGCTCCGCGGCCCCAACCTGAGCCACGTCGGTAGCCGGACCACGATCGGCGCCAACATGTACGAGAACAACCCGACCAACCTGGCGCAGTGGCTCCGGGATCCGCAGGGGATGAAGAAGGGCAGCCACATGATCCTGCCCCGGCCCCTGACCGAAACCGAGATCGCGCAGCTGGTCGCGTATCTCCGGATGCACAAGTAAGGCGAGGTCTCACAATGGCTACCTCGGTTCTCGAGCATCGCGCGCCGGCCATGCCGCACGCCCACCCGAAGACCGGCTTGTGGAGCTGGATCACGACGGTGGACCACAAGCGGATCGGCATCCTCTACGGCGCCACGGCGTTCCTGTTCTTCCTGCTGGGCGGCCTGGAGGCGCTGATCATCCGGCTCCAGCTCACCGGCCCGAACGGCAAGCTGGTCGATCCGGACACGTACAACGCGCTGTTCACGATGCACGGCACGACCATGATCTTCCTCGGGGTCATGCCGTTGTCGGCGATGTTCTTCAACTACTTCATCCCGCTCCAGATCGGGGCGCGTGACGTCGCCTTCCCGCGGTTGAACGCCTTCAGCTACTGGGTGTTCCTGCTCGGCGGCATCTTCATCAACATCAGCTTCCTGGTCGGCGCGCCGCCGGACGGGGGCTGGTTCGGGTACGCCAACCTGACCTCGAGCCGGGTCATCCCGTCGACGGCCGCGGCGCCGGCGCCGGGCCTCAACATCGACTTCTGGGTCATCGGTCTCCAGATCCTCGGCATTGCCTCGATCGCGGCGGCCCTGAACTTCTTCGTCACCATCGTGAACCTCCGGGCGCCGGGCATGAAGATGCTCCGGATGCCGATGTTCGTGTGGATGAGCTTCGTGGTCCAGGTCCTCCTGCTGCTCGCCTTCCCGGTGATCACGGTGGCCCTGATCTACCTCATGATGGACCGGAACTTCGGGACCAGCTTCTTCATGCCGGATGGCGGTGGCGATCCGATCATGTGGCAGCACCTGTTCTGGATCTTCGGCCATCCCGAGGTCTACATCCTGATCCTGCCGGCGTTCGGGATCGCCTCCGAGATCCTCCCGGTGTTCTCGCGGAAGCCGCTGTTCGGCTACACCGCCATGGTCTTTTCGGGGATCTTCATCGGGTTCGTCGGCTTCGGGGTGTGGAGCCACCATATGTTCGCCACCGGCATGGGGCCGTTCGCGGACACGTTCTTCTCGCTGGCCACGATGGTCATCGCGCTCCCGACCGGGGTGAAGATCTTCAACTGGATCGGGACCATCTGGGGCGGGTCGCTCCGGTACACCACCGCCATGATGATGGCCATCGCCATGGTGGCCCTGTTCGTGATCGGCGGGTTGTCCGGCGTGATGCACTCCTCGGCGCCGGCCGACCTCCAGCAGACCGACACCTACTTCATCGTCGCCCACTTCCACTACGTGCTGTTCGGCGGCGCCATCTTCGGCCTGACCGCGGGCGCGTACTACTGGTGGCCCAAGATGTTCGGGCGGCTGCTCGACGAGAAGCTCGGCAAGGCCCACTTCTGGCTGATGTTCCTCGGCATGAACGCCACCTTCTTCCCGATGCACATCCTCGGGCTGAACGGGATGCCGCGCCGGGTGTACAGCTACCCCGAAGGGCTCAACTTCGAGTTCTGGAACCTGATCGAGACGGTGGGCGCCTTCGTCCTGGCGTTCAGCTTCCTGATCTTCCTGGTCAACATCATCAAGACCTGGATGGGGCCCCGGAACGCCCCCGCCGATCCGTGGCACGGCGCCACGCTCGAGTGGGCCATTCCGTCGCCCCCGCAGGAGTTCAACTTCCCCAAGCTTCCCCAGGTCGGGAGCTCGGTGCCGCAGTGGGACGCCCGGCGCGCCGCCGGCGGCCACCTGCCCGAGCCCGCGCTGGTCAGCGGCGAGGGGATCCACATGCCGAATCCGTCGTTCTGGCCGCTGATGGCCGCGATCGGCGTGAACCTGACCCTCGGCAGCCTGCTCTTCATCCGCCAGCTGCCCTACTGGTACGGGCTCACGCTGTTCGGGGCGGCATGGCTGTTCGTCAGCGTCTACAAGTGGGCGTTCGAACCGGCGCACTGAACCTGACCGGCACGGTCGGGCAGGCGGGTTGGCAGAGGACTGAAACGGAGAGATGACTGTGGCACAGGCCGCAACTGCATCCGCCGGACACGGCGAGATCGACGAACACCACTGGACCTCGACGGGCCTCGACACCCGGAAGCTCGCCATCTGGGGCTTCATCGGGTCGGAATGCCTGTTCTTCGCCTCGCTGATCGCGACGTACCTGGTCTACCGGGGCAAGAGCCTGGTCGGCCCGCTGCCGCACACCGAGTCCCAGTGCATGATGCACGGGAAGATGCAGGCCTGCGAGGCGATCTTCGAGATCCCGCTCGTGACCTTCGGCACCGCCGTCCTGCTGTTCAGCTCGCTGTTCGTCGTGCTGGCGCTCTACGGCGCCCAGAAGGGCGATCGGAAGATGCTGATCACCTGGCTCTCGGCGACGGTCCTCTGCGGCCTGTTCTTCGTCGGGATGCAGGTGTACGAGTTCTATCACTTCTTCCACAAGGGGCTGGGGTACAGCACCAACCTCTTCTCCTCGACGTTCTACACCCTGACGGGCTTCCACGGCAGCCACGTGACCCTCGGGGTGATCTGGCTCAGCACGATGCTGGTCCTGGCGCTCCGCGGCAAGCTGCCGCCGGAGAAGGCCCTCAATCTCGAGCTGGCCGCGCTGTACTGGCACTTCGTCGACGTGGTCTGGATCGTGATCTTCCCCGTCGTCTACCTGATGCGCTGAGGATTTCGACATGAGCGCCCACGCGACCCACGGCCACGGCGACGACCACGGCCACAGCCACCCGACCCCGCGCACCTACCTCGGGGTCGGTGTCATCCTGTTTGCCCTGACCGCCCTCGAGGTGCTGGCCTACGAAGTCGGTCACCGGCCGACCTGGCCCCTCCATGGCATGGTCGAACCGATCGTCGTGCCGATCCTGCTGATCCTGTCGGCCTTCAAGTTCTTCCTGGTGGCCGCGTTCTACATGCACCTCAAGCAGGATTCCAAGCTGTTCAGCAACCTGTTCGTCTGGCCGATCGTCCTGGCCATTGCCCTGGCGATGGCGCTGGTGGTCCTCTTCAACTACTGGGTCAAAGAGACCTACTAGCCGTCCCGCCCCGACCTCCTCGGCGCCCCCGAAACCCACGTTTCGGGGGCGCCGTTTATTTTCCCCGGGTCGGTCGCCCTTCCTCGTTGCCCGGAGTCCGAACGCCATGCGCCGCTCCCTTGCCCTCCTCGGTGGCCTGATCCTGGTCATCACGACCGGCGCGACCGCCCAGGTCCGCAACCTCACCAAGTGGGAGTCCACCGCCCGCGACCTGCTCCGCGAGCTGATCGAGATCAACACCACCGAAAGCGCGGGCAGTACCGCCAAGGCCGCTCACGCCATGGCCGCCCGGGCGCTCGCCGCGGGGTTTCCGAAGGAAGACGTGGTGGTGGTCGAACACGCGCCCCGGAAGGGCAACCTGATCGTCCGCCTCCGGGGGCGCTCCACCGGCCGGAGGCCGATCCTCCTGCTGTCGCACATCGACGTGGTCGAGGCCAAGGCCGAGGACTGGACGCTGCCGCCGTTCGGGTTCGTCGAAAAGGACGGGATCTTCTACGGGCGGGGCGTCGCCGACGACAAGGACGAGGGGGCCATTCACCTCGCCCTGATCATGCGGATGAAGGCGGAGGGGTTCGTCCCCGACCGCGACATCATCGTGGCCCTCACCGCCGACGAAGAGGGGGGGCCGGCCAACGGGGTCGAATGGCTGATCGCCAACCGGCGGGATCTGATCGAGGCGGAGTACGCGCTCAACGAAGGCGGCGGCGGGCGGGTCCGCGACGGGGCCCGGCTGTCCAACGACGTCCAGGCCAGCGAAAAGAAGGTCCAGAACTTCCGGCTCGAGGTCACCAACCCGGGCGGGCACAGTTCGGTCCCGGTCAAGGACAACGCCATCACCCACCTGGGCGATGCGCTGGTCAAGCTCGGCGGGTTCGACTTCCCGATCCGGCTCAACGACGTGACCCGGGCCTATTTCCGCCGCTCGGCCGCGATTTCGCCGGCGCCGATTGCCGCGGCGATGACCGCCATTGTGGCCAACCCGGCCGATCCGGCCGCCGCCCGAGTCCTGGCCGCGGATCCCCGGTACAACTCCCAGCTCCGGACCACCTGCGTCGCGACGATGCTCGAGGGCGGGCACGCCACCAACGCGTTGCCCCAGCGGGCGCGGGCCAACGTCAACTGCCGGATCCTGCCCGACGAGTCGCCCGACGACGTCCAGCGGACGCTCGAGCGAGTCATCGGGAATCCCAAGGTGACGGTCACGCCGGTGGGCCGGGCCAACGACAGCCCGCCCTCGCCGCTCACCGAATCGCTGATGGGCGACATCGAGCGCGTCACCGCCGACCTGTGGCCCGGGGTGCCGGTCATTCCGACCATGAGCACCGGAGCCACCGACGGGCTCTACCTCCGCAACGCGGGGATCCCGGTCTACGGCGTGTCCGGTCTGTTCTATCCCGACACCGGCGCCCACGGGATGAACGAGCGAGTGCCGGCGGAGGCGTTCTACCAGGGCCTCGAGTTCATGTTCCGCCTGGTCAAGCGGCTCTCCTCGGGTCCGGTGCCGTGACCGATCCCGAGGTCCGGGTCCGGCTGCCCGACTGGGTGGCCGAGGTCGCCCCGCTGGGCGGGATGTACCGGAGCGACGAGGCCCGGATCCGGCTGGCCGTGACGCTGGCGCGCGAAAACGTCCGGCGCGGAACCGGCGGGCCATTCGGTGCCGCCATCTTCGAGGAGGAATCGGGGCGGCTGGTGTCGGTCGGCGTCAACTCGGTGGTCCGGCTGAACAACGCCACTCTCCATGCCGAGATGGTCGCGTTCATGACGGCGCAGGCGGCGCTCGGAAACTGGTCGCTGGGCGCCCCGGGACTCCCGGCTCACACGCTGGCCACCTCGTGCGAACCCTGCGCCATGTGTCTTGGCGCGGTGCTCTGGTCCGGGGTGAGCCGGGTACTGACCGGCGCGAGTCGCGAGGATGCCACCCGGCTCGGCTTCGACGAGGGGCCGGTCTTTCCGGAGTCGTACCGCTATCTCGAGAGCCGCGGGATCCGGTTCGACCGGCAGGTTCTCCGCGCGGAGGCGGTGACGGTGCTCGAGGAATACCGGCGCCAGGGCGGCGTGGTCTACAATGGGTGATCGATGCGGCTTCGGACGCTGTGCCTCGTGGCGCTCGTGACGGGCGCGGCTGATTCCTCGCGCGGCCCCGAGCCGCGGCCCCTGATCATCGGCCATCGGGGCGCCTCGGGCTACCGTCCCGAGCACACCATCGAGTCGTATCGGCTGGCCATCGAGCAGGGCGCCGACGTGATCGAGCCCGATCTTGTCATGACCCGCGATCGGGTCCTGGTGGCCCGTCATGAGAACGAGATCGGGCAAACCACCGACGTCGCGACCCGTTTTCCCGAGCGGAAACGCACCCGGATCATCGACGGCGAGTCGGTGACGGGCTGGTTTGCCGAGGACTTTACCCTGGCCGAGATCAAGACGCTCCGGGCCCGGGAGCGGCTGCCCAGTCGGTCGCACGCCTTCGACGGCCGGTTCGAGGTTCCGACCTTCGACGAGATCCTCTCGTTCGTGCGGGCGGAGGAGCGGCGGCTGGGGCGGCGGATCGGGGTGTACCCGGAAACCAAGCACCCGAGCCACCACGAGTCGCTCGACCTTCCGATCACCGATTCACTGCTGGCCGCCCTGGAGCGGTTCGGCTATCGGGAACGGGAAGACCCCGTCTTCATCCAGTCGTTCGAAACCGCCAACCTCCGCCGGATTCGGCCGCGGACGCGGCTTCGACTGGTTCAGTTGATCGAGGACAAGGGGCGCCCCGCCGATTTCTCCGCGTCGAATGATGCTCGGACCTATCGGGATCTACTGACGGCGGATGGCCTGCGCGAGGTCGCGACCTGGGCCGACGGGATCGGCCCGTTCAAGGGGCTGGTCCAGCCGATCGGCGAGGACGGCGAGCTGCTGCCGCCAACCTCGCTGGTGGCCGACGCCCACCGGGCCGGCCTGTTCGTGCACGTCTGGACGCTGCGGGCGGATCGGTCCTTCCTGCCGGCCGGCTATCGGGGCGATGCGGGCGCCGAGGTTCGGCGGATGGCCGAACTCGGGGTCGACGGGTTCTTCACCGATTTTCCCGACCTGGCCGTGGCGGCGCTGGGTCGCTGACGTTCGCCTACCACTCCGGCGCGCCGCCGGCCGGCGGCCACGCGCCGAGGGCGTGGCGCAGCTGGACGATCTGGCCGCAGTGATAGCTGTTGTGCAGGGCCAGTTCCCAGAGCACTCCCTCCACCGTCTTGCCGCTCTTCTTGTTGACGATCCGGCTCAGGGTCGAGGCCCGGGCGTCCGCCAGCGTGGCCAACTGGGCCAGGTTGGTTCGGAAGAGCGCCACCTCGTGCCGCCAGCTGACGTCGTCCGTGGGCCCGTCGGCGCCCGGCCACGTCTCGGCGATACTGGCCGGCCGGGGCGGGGGCGCGCCCTCGATGCTCTTGAGGCCGTAATCCATCCAGTAGTTCAGGTGGCCGAGAAGCTTCCAGATCGTGTTCGGAATGTGGAGGACGCGCCGGCCGGCCAGTTCCCAGGGGAGGTCGTCGACCGCCGCGAGCGGGTCGATGTGGACTCCCTTGCCATGGATCAGATCGGTGAGGGTGCTCATGACTCGCAAAGTGTCAGCGGGCGTCCGATCCCGCCAGCCCGGCGGGTCAGTGGAGCCAGGTGACGATGGCCGCCGCGATCGAGGTCTCGAATCGATGCCAGGCGGGGTCGCCGAGGAGCCGACCGGCCGCGACCTGATTGGCGACGCGTTCGCCTTCCTCCCAGCGTTCGAGCGGAAACGGGCGTGGGGCGAGGGCGGCGTAGTCGGGAAACTGGTCCATGATCGGGCAGCCGTTCTCGATCACGTCGCCGGATTCGGTCACCAGCGGCAGGCCCATGAGGCGGCAGATCATCGGGCGCCGGTCGTAAATGCGGCAGGCGCCGTGCTGATCAAGAAGCGGGCAGGGGAGGGTGGCCAGGGCGTCGGAAATCCGATCGAAGCGGGCATCGCCGATGGCGGCGATGTCGAACGGGGCTTCCCATCCCGGTTCGAGCGCGGTCATGGCCTCGACCTGGCGAGTGGCGGCGCGGCGGACCTCTTCGCGGGCGGGCAGCGGGAGGGTTTCGACGGCCTCGATCAGGAGTTCGGCGTCGGCGATCGAGATGTCGAAGGGACCGCGGCAGCACTGGGTGCAGCCGACCCGGCAGGGAATCGTGTCGGGGTGCGTGGCTTTGGCGGCGTCGTGCCAGGCGTCGAGTTCCGCGAGCAGCGGGAGGTACCTGCGGGGAGAAGACACCTAGGCCGGGATTCGGGTCATCGATCCGACCGGGCCGCGTCGACCCCGGCCGCCGCCACCAGGAGCCAGCCGGCGATCAGCGACACGCCGCCGATCGGGGTGATGGCGCCGAGCCAGCGCTGGCCGGTCAGCACCAGGAGGTAGAGGGTGCCGGAAAAGACCGCCACGCCGAGCAGCAGGAGTCGGGTGGCCCAGACCAGCCGGGGCGAGGGCCGGCGGTCGAACCAGGCGGCCAGGCCGCCGAGCGCCACGGCGTGGATCAGGTGGTAACGGGCGCCGGTTTCGAAGGTGGCCAGGTCGGCGGGGGCCACCCGCCCGGCCAGACCGTGGGCCCCGAACGCGCCGAGCGCGACGCCTAACGCCGCCAGCGTCGCCGCGATCGTCAGGAGCCGGGGACCGGTCATTCCGTCGGGGCCGGGGGCACCGGTTCTTCGACGCCCATGCCCATGGCGTGGTAGCCGTTGTCGACGTAGAGCACGGTGCCGGTAATGGCGGAGGCGAGCGGGCTGGCCAGGAAGGCGGCGGCGTGGCCGACGTCGGTGGCCTCGAACTCCCGGGTCAGCGGGCTGTGCTGCTGGGTGTACCGGATCATCCGCTGGATCAGCCCGATGGCGGAGGCCGCGCGGGACGCGTACGGGCCGGCCGAAATGGTGTTGACCCGGACCCCGTACCGCCGTCCCGCCTCGAACGCCAGGGTGCGGGTATCGGACTCGAGGGCGGCCTTGGCCGAGGACATGCCGCCGCCGTACCCGGGGATCACCCGCTCGCTGGCCATGTAGGTGAGCGACTGGAACGAGCCGCCGGGCCGCATCAGCGGGGCCAGGCTCCGGACCAGGGCAATGTTGCTGTAGGCGCTGACGCTGATGGCGTCGAGGTAGCCGCGCCGGCTGGTGTCGAGCAGCGGCGACTTGACCTCGGGCCCGTTGGCCAGACTGTGCACGACGACGTCGAGGCAGGGGCTCCCGAAGTCGGCCAGGAGCCGGTCCGTCAGGCCCTTGATCGAGAAGTCGCCCCGTTCCCGGTACCGCTTGTTGTCGCGGATCTCGGCGGGGGCGTCTTCCAGGGTGTCGAAGGCGGCGTCGAGGGGGTAGATCCGCTCGAACTGCAGTGCGCCGCCCCCGGCCAGCTGCAGCGACTCCGCCATCTTGCCGCGCTCGAGCAGCTTCTCGAAGACGCCCATGGCCGGGGGCCAGGTGCCCACGCAGACCGTGGCGCCAGCTTCCACCAGGGCCTTGGCGATGGCGAAGCCGAACCCGCCATCGTCGGCGACGCCCGCCACGAAGGCTCGCTTGCCACGAAGATCGATCGCCAGCATGAGGCTCCTCAGGTATCGGTGCGGAGAATTTCGAGCGGCGGCCGCTTCAGGACTTCGGCGCTGCTCCACAGGCCCACCAGCAACGTGAGCGCGACCAGCAGCGCCGTCAACCCGGTCAGGGCGCCGATCGGAAGATCGTAGCGGGCCTCGAAGACCCACTTGGCCAGCGCCCATCCCGCGCCGGCCGACAGCACGATCGCCACCAGGGCCGCCAGGATCCCGAGCGCGGCGTACTCGGCCACCAGGATCCGGAGCACCTGCCGCCGGGTGGCGCCCAGGGTCTTGAGCAGGACGCCTTCGCGAAGCCGCTGGAGCCGGGCGGTGGTGACGGCCCCGATCAGCACGATCGTGCCGGCGGCCAGGCTGAAGAGCGCCAGGAACCGGACGGCCAGCGTGGCCTTGTCGAGCACGCTCTCGATGGCCTGCTGGATCTGGGACAGGTCGATGGCGGAGACGTTCGGGTACCGCTCGGCGATCCGCCGCTGGATCTGGCCCCGGACGGCGGCGCTGTCCGCGCGGGTCAGGGTCACCAGCATCTGCGGCGCCTGGTCGAGCACGCCCGATTCGAAGACGACGAAGAAGTTGGTCTGGAACCGGCCCCAGTCGATCTGGCGAATGCTGGTGACCCGGCTCGGGACCCGGACGCCCTGGACGTCCCACACGATGTCGTCGCCGATGCCCACGCCGAGTTCCAGGGCCACTTCCTGGTCGAGCGAGATCCTGGCGGGGCCGTCGCCTCGCGGACCGGTCCACCAAGTGCCCTCGACCAGCTTTTCGCTGTCGGTCAGCGAGTCGCGGTAGGTCGACCGGTACTCACGCCGGACCGCCCACCCGCCGGGGCGGCGCGGCTGGTTGCCGGCTTCCTGGTTTTCCTCGGTCCCCTCCCGGTTCTCCTCGCCATCGGGCGGTCCCTCCATCTCCGCCGAGTCGGCCGCGGTGGCCGGCGGCCGGACTTCCTGTCCTTTGACCGAGGCGATCCGCATCGGCACGATCGGCACCGGGGCATCGGCCTGGAGGCCGGCCTCGGCCAGCATGGCCATGACCCCGGCTGATTGATCGCGCTGGATGTCGAAGAACATCAGGTTGGGGCGGCCGCCGCCGCTGCCGCCGATCCGGAACTCGCGGAGCAGGTTGTGCTGGACCAGGAAGAGCGTGGCCAGGAGGAAGGCGCCGAAGCCGAGGGCCAGCACCACGGTGCCGGTCTGGTTGGCGGGCCGATAGAGGTTGGCCAGTCCCTGGCGCCAGAGATAGGGCAGGCGCGACGGAAACCAGCGGCGAAGCCCGCCGATCAGGCCCAGCGACGCGAGCCAGAGCACCAGCACCACCACCCCGACCCCGCCTGCAAAGATCGCCCCGTCGCGGAGGTCCTGAACCTGGACCACCGAGAGGCCGACGATGCTGATCACGAGCAAGCCGAACGCCGCCCAGGTCAGCGGGTCGGAACGGCCCGGGGCCGGCTCCGAGGCCCGCCGAAGGGTGGCCAGCGGAGACACCCGGCGGACCCCGAGCAGCGGCAGCAGCGCAAAGACGGCGGTGACCCAGAGCCCGAGGCCGATTCCGATCAGGAGGGCCTTCGGCGCCACCGCGATCTCGACGTCGACCGGCAGGAGATCGACGAAGAGGAGCGGGAGGAGCCGCTGGATTCCGAGCCCGAGCGCGGCGCCGACCAGGCTGCCTAACGTTCCCATCGCCAGGGCCTGGACCAGGTAGGCCAGGAAGACCTGGCGGGCGGTGGCGCCCAGGCAGCGGAGCACCGCGATGGTGTCGAGCTTCCGGCGGATGAAGAGATGGGTCGCGCTGGCCACGCCGAGCCCGCCGAGGAGCAGCGCCACCAGCGCCACCAGGCCGAGGTAGTTGCCGAGCCGGGTCAGCGCGTCGGCCAGATCCTCGCGGTCGTCTTCGACGGTCCGGATTCGGAACCGGTCTTCCCGGAGCGACAACCGCCGGCTCTCGGCGATGGTCTGGGCCTGCGACGGATCCGGCAGTTTCACGAACAGGTCGTACTCGACCCGGGAGCCGAACTGGAGCAGCTTGGTGGCCGGCAGGTCGGCCGCGGCGATGAACACCCGGGGGCCGAACGACGAGGCCACGCCGACGTCGCCGGGGATGTTGCTGACCGTGGCGTCGATGACGAAGCGGCCCTCGCCGAGCGACAGGGTGTCGCCGACCCGGGCGTTGAGCGCGGTGAGCAGGGTCGGGTCGACGACGGCCTTCCCGCCGGAGGCGAGGGTGGCCCAGCGTCCCGCCGGCTCGGTCAAGATGGTGCCGTAGAACGGGTAGCCGGCCTCGACCGCCTTGACCTGCACCAATCGGACGCCCTCGGTGCGGGGCACGTACGCCATCCCGGCAAAGCTGGTGACCCGGGCCGCCTGTCCGCGGCCGCCGGCGGAGTCGCTGGCGATCAGGGTGTCGACCAGCCGTTCGATCCGCTCCGGAAAGGGCTTCCGGCCGCCGATCGACAGGTCGGCGCCGAGCAGCGCCTTGGCCTGGGCGCCCACCGAGGTCCGGAGGTTTTCGGTAAAGCCGTTGATCGCCACCAGCGCGGCGACGCCCGCGGCCACCGACATCACCAGCATCAGGAGCCGGCGGCGGGCGGCGCGGCTTTCCCGCCACGCCAGCTTGGCGACGAAGCTGGCGTTCATGGGTGGGTCACGTCCTCGACCACCTGACCGTCGGCCAGCCGGAGCATCCGGCGGGCCCGGGCGGCCAGGTCGCGGTCGTGGGTGACCATCACCAGCGTGGTGCCGAAGTCGCGGTTGAGGCCGATCATCAGCTCGACGATGCCGCTGCCGGTCCGGGCGTCGAGGTTGCCGGTCGGCTCGTCGGCAAACAGGAGCTGCGGCCGGGACACGAACGCGCGGGCCAGCGCCACCCGCTGCTGCTCGCCGCCCGACAGCTGGGTCGGATAGTGGTGCGACCGGTCGCCGAGGCCCACCCGGGTCAGCAGATCCTGGGCTCGTTCCTCGGCGGCCTCCCCCCGGAGTTCGAGCGGGACCTGGACGTTCTCGCGCGCCGTCAGGGTCGGAATCAGGTGGAACGACTGGAACACGAAGCCGACCTTGGCGGCCCGGAGCTCGGCCCGCTGGTCCTCGGTCATGGCACCCAGGTCGGCGCCGTCGAGGACGACCCGGCCGGCGCTGGGCCGATCGAGACCGGCCAGGAGCCCCAGGAGCGTGGTCTTGCCACTTCCGGAGGGCCCCACGATGGCCAGGAAGCCGCCCCGCTCCAGGGCGAAGGTGATATTGTTCAGCACGGTCAACCGCCGTCCGCCCGACACGTAGGTCTGGGTCAGGCCTTCGCACTGGAGCATCGGAACTGTCGAATTCATAGTGGGACCAATGATAGCGAGATCGTACCTCCGATTCACTTTGGCTGTCCCGCTTTTGGCCGGGTGCGGCGGGGCCCCCGAATCGCCCGCCCCGACCCCCCCACCCCCTCCCCCCGCGGCGGCCGAACCGGCCCCGGTTCCGTTGGTTGTCTTTGCCGGGACCAGTCTGACGGCGGGGTACGGCCTGTCCAGTCCGGAACTCGCCTATCCGGCCCTGATCCAGCGGAAGATCGACTCTCTCGGCCTCCGGTATCGGGTCATCAACGCCGGGGTCAGCGGCGAGACCTCGGCCGGCCTGCTTCGGCGGATCGGGTGGGTCCTCGACCAGGGCAACGTGGCCGTCCTGATGGTGGAGACCGGTGCCAACGACGGGCTCCGGGGTCAGGATCCCGATTCGACCAGCGCCAACATCCAGGCCATCTTCGATCGGGCCAAGGCGCTGGTACCACCTCCGCGCCTCCTCCTGACCGGGATGGAAGCCATGCCCAACCTCGGTCGGGACTACACCACCCGGTTCCGGGCCATCTATCCGGAACTGGCCCGGCGCAACGACGCCGCGCTGGTGCCGTTCCTGCTCGAGGGGGTGGCGGGGGTGGATTCACTGAATCAGGCGGATGGGATCCACCCGACGCCGCGGGGTCAGGAAATCGTGGCGGAAACGGTCTGGCGGGCGCTGCGCGGGTTGCTCAGTTCACCGTCGCCTGGAAGTTGACCGAGGTGTTCTGGAGGGCGGCCCGGAACGTGGCCTGGCCCGGTGTCGAGCCCACGGTGGCGGTCATGGTCGCGTAGCCGTTGGCGTCGGTGACCGACACCGGGGCCGCCACCGACCCGCCGCTCAGGGCGCTCCACGCCACCGAGACACCGGCCAGCGGGTTGCCGAACTGATCCGTGACGGCCACCCGAAGCGGGAGCGGCAGCTGGCCCCCCGCGGGAACGCTCTGCCCGTCGCCGCTGGCGATCAGGAGCCCGGTCGCGAATCCGGGGGTCGCGTCGAACGCGAATCGGACGATCTGTCCGGTGGTGGCAAAGCGGCCCTGGATGGCCTTGGCGCCCGCGGTCGGTCCCGGGTTGTACCCGACCCGCGCAATTCCGCTGGCGTCGGTCGTGGTGCTGCCCGCCGTGAGGGTGCCGCCCCCCTCGAGGACCGACCAGTCGACCTGTCCCCCCACGACCAGGAAGCCACCCGCGTCGTAGATCTGCACCTCGAGGGCGCTCGCCAGCGCCACCCCCACGAACGCTGACTGGACGCTCCCTCCGGTGATGTAGACGTTGCCGACGGGCGGTCCCGCCGGGAGCGCAAACGTCGCCTGGGGGCCCGAGGAGAGCGCCGCCCGGACGGTGGCCGTTCCGAAGGACGTGTCGGGCAGGAATGCCATCGTGGCGATGCCGCGGGCATCGGTGACGCTGGTCGTCCCCGCGGGGCTGCCGATGCCGGCGAGCAACTGCCAGAACACCGTGGCGCCGGCGATCGGATTGCCGAGCCCGTCGGTGACCCGGGCTTCGAGCGGGTCGAGCGGATCGGCGCCGACGGCGACCCCGTTGCCGTTGAAGGCCGTGACCACCGCGGCCGGTCCGGCCACCGTCGTCAGCGGAAACCGCGCCTGGGTCGCCGCGCCGGCCACCGCGGCGCGGATGACGCTGAGACCTCGGCGGGGCCCGGCCCCGGCACCGATCTGCGCCACGCCCGAGGCGTTGCTGATCGACGTCGCCGCCGTGACGGTTCCCGAACCGGTCAGCACGGTCCAATCGACCACGGCGCCGGCCACCGGGAATCCACCGGCGTCGGTCACCAGCGCGAGGAGCGGCTGGGTGGCGGCCTGACCCGCGGTGATCACCTGGCCGCCGCCCGCCACCGCCCGGACCGCGGCCGCGGGCCCGGCCAGCGCGGTGGCGCCGAACACCACCGGCGCGATCCCGACCACGGTGGCCTGGAACTGCTGGACGCCGAGGACGGTGCCTAACGTCGCCACCGTGGCGGCCAGGCCGGCGGCGTCGGTGGTGACCACGCTATCGCGCACCACGCCGCCCCCGACGGTGGCTCGGAACCGGACCGTTACCCCGGCCACCGGGAGCGAGTCGGCCGCCTTGACCACCACCCGGAGCGGGACCGGGAGCGTCGCCCCGGGCACCGCGGTTTGCCCGGCCCCCGCCGACACCCCGGCGGCAACCGCCTTGGCCAGGAAGGTCAGGGTGACCGAGTCGGCCAGGCCGGTCGGCAAGGTGGCGATGACCCGGACGGCCACCCGCCGGGGCGGCGCCAGCAGCCCGCCGAGATCGGTGATGCCGACCTGCGGGTCGGTGGTCGACCAGGTGACCGGGAAGGTCGTGACCGGCTGTCCCTGGGCGTTGCTGGCGGCGAGTCGGAACCGGAGCGAGTCGCCGAAGCTGAGCAGACTGTCGCGCGGGGTGATCCGGAGGGTGCGGATTTCGGCGCCCGGTCCGACGTACGCGAACCGGAGCGTCGGCGCGGCGGCGGGGCCGCTCCCGGCGGCCGTGACGGTGACGCTGTCGGCGGCGCTGAAATACGGGACCGGCCCGACTCGAAGGTCGACGGCCAGACCGAGGCGTTCGATCCGGGCCTTGAGCGGTACCCGCAGCCGGAGCGTCAGTTGCGGCGCGCCGATCGGGAAGGCGACCACCGAGTCCAGCACCAGTTCCGCGGTGCCGCGCGAGGTGGGCCTGGTAATCCGGATCCGGGCCTGATCGATCGGGATCGGCGCCGCGGCGGTGGTCGAGAAGACCGGCACCACCGCCAGGTCGGCCACCAGGCCGACGGCGGGTCCGCTCGACTCGCAGGCAAGGAGGCCCGCGGTCGCGGCCAGGAGCAGCCGTCGATCAGCCATCGAACACGGCCCGCACCGCCCGCGCCAGTTCGTCGGGCGTGAACGGCTTGCCGAGATACGGGGCCCGCTTGACCAGGTCGGTTTCGTCGTCGCCGGGGTAGCCGGAAATGAAGAGCACCCGGAGGTGCGGCCACTCGGCCACGAGTTCCTGCGCCAGTCCCGGGCCGCGCTGACCCGGCATCATGATGTCGGTGACCAGGAGGGCGATCTCGTTCCCGCGTTCCGCCGCGAGGGTCGTGGCTTCGGCGGCGCTGGCCGCCGTCAGCACCCGGTACCCGTACTGGGCCAGGCCTCGACTCGCGACCATGAGGACACCGGGATCGTCGTCGACGAGCAGGACGGTTTCGTGCCCCCGTCCCGGCGGGGTCGGGGCTGGCGTGACGCGAGGGGCTTCGGTCGGGCGCGGGATGGCGGGGAAGTGGATCTCCACCGCCGTGCCCTGGCCGGGGTGGCTGCGAACCCAGAGCAGGCCGCCCGACTCCCGGACGATCTCCTGCACCGTGGCCAGGCCGAGACCCCGGGTGCCGTCGTTGCCCTTGGTGGTGAAGAACGGCTGGAACAGGTTGGCCTTGGTCTCGGGCGTCATCCCGACACCGGTGTCGGTGACGGTCAGGACCACGTAGGTGCCGAGCCGATCGTCGAGCGCCTCGGAGGTGATGAGCCGGTCGGGCGACGTGGTGTGGGTCGCGATCGTGAGGGTCCCGCCGTCCGGCATGGCGTCCCGGGCGTTGGTCACCAGGTTGATGAGGATCTGCTGCAGTTCGCCCTTGTCGGCGTGGACGGCGGGCAAGTCCGGGGCGAGGTCGACGATGAACCGGAGGTGGGTTCCGACCAGCGCCTGGATCAGATCTTCCCACTGCCGGACGATGGCGTTGAGGTCGACCGGGGCCCGGGTGGCCGGTCGGCGCCGCGCAAAGGCGAGCAGCTCGGAGAGGAGCGTGGTGGCCCGCTTCGAGGCCCGCTCGATGGCCGCCAGGTCGCCGCGGGCCAGCTGGCGGCCGCCCTCCAGGGCGGCGAGGCCGAGGTAGCCGCTGATGACCTGGATGGCCTCGTTCATCTCGTGGGCAATGCCGTCGGCCAGCTGGGTCACCGCGTCGAGCCGCTGCGACTGCCAGAGCTG
>JAEUJH010000596.1 GCA_016794825.1 Gemmatimonadota bacterium | reverse complement strand
GCCATGCGGGCCCTACCAGATCCGATTCACACCATAGCGGTCGAGATGGGTGTCGTTGCTGACGAGTGCCAGCCCTTCAGCCCGCCGTGGTGGGCCGCCCGATGACGAGACGGGCTCGGCGCGACAGCCGCCGATCCCCATCGAGCCACCACAGAAACGCGTGGGTGTCGAGGAGGACCTTCACGAGGAGCCACTCCACCGTCGCAACTCGGCCGGTGACAGCGGTTCGAAGAATGCCTTGGTCGTCCCAGCCCGGCCCTTCATGGCCCCGAACTGGCGACGAACCGGCGGGACTGACAGTGGCACCAGGCGCACGGCCGGGACCTTGCCGCGGGCGATGATGATCTCCTCGCCAGCCAGGGCCCGTTCGATGAGTTGCGACAGGGACGTCTTGGCCCGGTGAACCGTAATGGTGGCCATTGGCATCCTCCAAGATATTAGCTAGGCAGTATAGCTATGTAACCACAGTCACGCAGTCTCTTTGCCCGAGACAGGACTGAAACCTCCTCCCCGTCGGGTCGGACGTGCCACTCGTCCGTTCCGACACCGAGGCGTAGCCGAATGGTTGGCATCGCGCTATCGTTTTCGAGGCAACCGCCCCCGACCCGCACGCCGTCCCACCGCGTGTTCACTCCCCCGCCCCGGAGACCCCGATGGTCCGTCGCCTCCTGATCGCCACCGCCGTCGCGGCCTCGGCCTGCGGACCCCAGCAGGCGCCGCCGGAAGCCCCCGCCAACTCGGCGCTCACCGGCGTCTGGAAGTCCGACGGCTACGGCTACGTCCTGGTCGCCACTGGCGACACGCTCCAGGCCTTCGAGGTCACCGCCACCACCTGTGTCCCGTCGTTTTCGGCCGCCAAGGTGACCTCGACCGATCCCGGCGCCGATCCCCGGTACGATGCCGACGGCCAGATCTTCACCGTCACCGCGGGGAGCGACAGCGCGGAGCGGCACCTCAAGAGCAGCGGGGCGGCCTCCTACATCACCATCCGGCGGATCGCGAGCCAGCCGGCAGCCTGTAGTCCCCCGACCGCCAACACCCCGGAGAAGAACTTCGAGGTCTTTGCCCAGACCTGGGCCGAGCACTACATCCTCTTTACCGAAAAGGGAGCTGACTGGCCAGCCATCGTTGCCGAGGCCCGGGCCAAGGTGACGCCGACCACCACGCCCGAGCAGCTGTTCGACATGATGGAGGGCATGATCGCGCGGTTCGAGGATGCCCATACCTTCATCATCGCGGATTCCATCAAGCGGCGGTTCCGAACCTTGCGGAAAGGGACCGATCGCGTGGCCCGGAGCGGCATGGCCGGCTTCCGGGAGAAGGACCTGCCCGGCATCCTGGCGGTAACCGACGGGCAGCTGACCGGGCCGCTCCGGAAGTGGTGCAACGACCAGGTGCAGTACGGCCATGTGAACGACTCGGTCGGGTACCTGCGGATCCTCTCGGAGAGCGGCTACACCAAGGAGGGCGGGTTTGCCGCCGGGCTGGTGGCGCTGGAGGCCGCGCTCGACACCATCTTTGCCGACCCCAAACTCAAGGGACTGGTGCTCGACGTCCGGATCAACTTCGGCGGCGCGGACCCGTACGGGTTGGCGGTGGCATCGAGACTGACGAACACCGAGTACTTCGCCTACTCCAAGGAAGCCCGCCTCGATCCGGTCGACGTCACCAAGTGGACCCCGGGTCAGCCCAGCATGGTTCGGCCCAGCACCCGACCGAGCTTCCACGGTCCGGTGGTGGAGCTGATCGGCCCGCTGACGATCAGCGCGGGCGAGACCACGACCCAGGCCCTGATGGGCCGGACGCCCCGGATCATCCGGATCGGCGAGCATACCCAGGGGGTGTTCTCGGACGTGCTTGGCCGGCGGCTGCCTAACGGGTGGGTGTTCGGGCTGCCGAACGAGGTGTTCCGGACGGCGGATGGCAAGACGTTCGACGGTCCGGGGATTCCGCCGGATGTGGCGGTTCCGGTGTTTGCCGACCGCGATTTGGCCGCCAAGCGCGATCCCGGGTTGGCCCGGGCGGTGGCAGCCCTCTGGGAGCGGCCGAAGTAGCGACATGACGCCGGCCGCGCGCCCCCAGTGACTCGGGCGTGGCCCCCCGGTCTCACCATCGGCAGGACTGAATGGGCCGACCTTGGCCGTCCAGCTGCCTATTTGTGTAGTCCACTACACAAATAGCCCGGCGGCGACGTTCTCGATCCCTGACCACCAGGCGCCCCCCGGCACTGAACCCGTCGAGCGGCTTGCCGGACTGCGTGATGTTACTTAGGACTACTCATGGCCAAGCACCCGCTCTCCCGCATCAGCATGACCATCCCGGCAGACGTCCTCTGGCAGGCGGACCAGTTGGCGCATCTCTGGAACCGGTCCCGGAGTTGGGTAATCTCGGAAGCCGTCCGGCGCCTCGCGGCAGAGCCGGTCACCGCCATGCCGGGGCTGGGCCTCGTGGCGGAAGCGGCGGTACCGACCAGCGAGGCTGTCGCCGCGGTTGCGGAGGGCCGGATGGCCCAAATCCGCGCCAGCCTGGCCTTGTCACCGGCGGACCGCCTCCAGCGGGCGGAGTCGCTGGTAAGCCTGAGCCGCGCGGTGCACCCACGGGCCCGGCGCAACCAGGTCATTGGCTTCGACACGCTGGAAGATTTCGCCCTATGGAAGAAGGCGCGCCGCGCAGGGGCGTAGGCCCACCGCGGTCACGGCCCAGATCTGCGAGGCACTGAACCGAACGGGGTCGAAGTACCTCGTCATCGGCGGGGTGGCCTGCATTCTCCATGGCCACGTGCGCGCCACGACCGACATCGACATACTGATCGAGCAGACCCGGAAGAATGCCCGCGCGGTGCTCGACGCGCTGGGCACGGTGGGATACGGATTTGCGCAGGAGTGGTCCCCGGACCAGATCCTGGCCAAGCCCGTCACGATCATTGGCGACGACCCGGCCGTCGACATCTTCACGGTCGCCTGGTCAGTCAAGTACGCCGGGCGGTCGGGCAGTCCGTCACCGTGGACGTCGAGGGCGTTTCCATCCCGGTCGTGAGCATCTCGGACCTCATCGCGTCGAAGCGAACCGGACGCCTGCAGGACGCCGCCGATATCGAGGTGCTGGAGGAGATTCTCCGCCTCCGCCGCGGCTAGCGCTCGTTGATTCTCGATCAAGGGAGGCCTCGCGGCCGCCCCCCTTGCCTCTCCCCTCCAGCCGAGCATACGCTATGGCCATGCCGCAGGTGGAACGAATCTGGAGCCGAGACGAAGTCCTGGCGCTGCCGAACGACGGCAAGCGGTACGAACTCATCGACGGGCAGCTGTTGGTGAGTCCGAGCCCACGGGCCGTGCACCAGCTGGCCCTGGTCGCCCTTTACGATCTCGTCTCGATCTACGTCGGTCATCACCGGCTCGGCGTCACCCTGTTGTCGCCGGCGGATCTGGATCTCGGGCGCGGGGACTTGTCCCAGCCGGATCTGTACGTGGTGCCCGAGCCGGACCGGCCGGCCGAACTGGGGTGGCGGGGTTTCGCGGTACCGCTGCTCGCCGTCGAGATTCTCTCGCCCTCCACGGCCCGACACGACCGGATCACCAAACGGCGCCGGTATCAGCAGGCTGGCGTTGGGACCTACTGGATCGCCGACGTGGATGCCGGCGCAATCGAGGTGTGGACCCCGGGGGCGGAACGGCCGGTGGTCGCGGACCGAACGGTCGAATGGCAGCCGGATCGCGCCCTGCCGCCGCTGGTCATCGACCTCGAACGGTACTTCCGCCCCGAGTGGCGGAGCGGCGCCGGCTGAGCCTGCGGGCCAGCAGGCTATTTGTGTAGTCCACCACACAAATAGCCCTGCGGCGGCGTCGGGGCGGCTACCGGTGCCCGGACGGAACCAGCTCGAGCCCGAGCGCGGCCGCGTTGGCGCGCACCCGGTCGTCGTGCGAGAGGACGGCAAGGGGCCCGAGGGCCTCGTGGAATGCGGCCACGGTGGCGAGGTGGAGGGCGTCGAGGGTGCGAACCGGTTCGACCGGGAACCGGGTGCGAGCCCGGGCCAGCACCTGATCCGACAGGTCGTGCACATCCCAGTTGCCGGCGGCGACATCGAGCAGCCGGAGCGCAGCCAGTGCTTCCGCCGGCTCGATCCGGCCGGCTGCCCGGGCCCGAGCCAGGCTGCGGGCGCATTCCACCGCGGTGATGGCCGACGTCACCACCCGAGTGGCCCGCTCCATGGCGGCGCGGGCGTCCTCGCCGGCCGGCTCGCCGAGGAGCCAGGCCAGGACCGCGCTCGACTCCGCGTACACAATCACCGTTCGTTGCGCTCGGCGTCGATGAGGCTGCGGGCGGCCCCTGGCTGGGCTTTGAGGGGCGATGCCGGATACGGGTCCGGCGACCGTTCGGCCAGCCGGAGGTGGCCCTCAGTGGCGAGCCGGGCCAGGGCCCGATCGAGCGGATCGGACGCGGCGGCGGCGGCGCCAGGCCGGCGCAACTCGGCAACGACGCGGCCCCGGTCGGTGATGAGCACGGGCTCGCCGGCCTGCACCTCGCGGAGTACCCGGCTCAGGTGGGCTTTCAGCTCGCGAACGCCGACAGTACGCATGATTTGAATGTAGTCACCAGAGACCACATCGACAAGACGCGTTCCCCCCTGGCCGGCTCACCGGCGACGGGGGAATCGCCCCCCCCGGAGCGGCCTCACCAATCACCCGCCGAGGGATCGGATATCCTCGAGGTCCCTGGGCCGCCCACTGGCCCGCTTGTTCGTCAGGAACGAAGCGCGGCCCAGAAACGCCACCGGAACCCCGAACAGCGTGCCCTCGAGCCGATCGACCCAGGCGGGGTCGAATGCCACCCCGCTGATCGAGGTCATCACGTCGA
>JAEUJH010000585.1 GCA_016794825.1 Gemmatimonadota bacterium | reverse complement strand
GCCCGACCGATTTCGACCGCCTCCGCCCGCACGTCGGCCGGAAGGCTGTCGACCGTGAACTCGGCCTCGCTGTACCATCCACCGAGGCGGGCCGCCATGGCGCTGGTCTGCATCCGGTACGTCCCGACCACGTCGCCGTGGCGGGTTTCGATCATCAGGTGATGGAATCGAGCGTCGAGGTCGTCCTCGTCCCGGCCGGTGACATGCGACCCGTCGAGACCCTCGCCGAGTTCGAGATTGAAGATCCGATACCGGAGGGCCAGCACCCGGTCCAGATCCTCCGCCGTCCGGGCAAACCGGACCGCGTAGCTGCCGGCTTCGATGGTAGCCGGAGGAATGGCCTCGGACTCGACCGGGTAGTCGGCCAGGCCGAGGCGACGGCGGGGGAACGGTGAGTCGATTGGATCGATCATCGAACGTTCGTCCTCGCGTGGGTTCGGCCGTGGCCGAGGGCGGTCTCCGGGTGGCCGGGATCGGACCGGACTGAGCCGGTCAGGGGGAGCCGGTCGGCCTGAAGGAACCAGAGGTCGCCCTGGCGCCAGACCCGCCCTCTCAAGACGAGACGACGGCCGGCCAGGTTGCCGACCGTCGGCAGGGGCGCCATCGCGGCGCCGACCAGGATCAGCGGGACGGCGCCACCCTCGGAATCTCGCGTCACAAACAGGGCTGGCAAGCCCCCGGCCAGGCACCGGGCCGCGCACCCCCGATGGGTGGTGCCAAGGCCGGGGTTCATCACCCCCGCGTAGCACTTGCCGTCGACGATCTCGCCCTCGAGGCGGTGCGAGCCCAGATCGAACAGCGGCTCGACCGGCGTCGGAGAAGTCCCGGAATCGGCGGCGACGGACGTGACCTCGAGCAGGCTCAATCGATCGTGCCGGGCCACGGTTCCCGAGATCCGGACCCGATGGTTGGCGTGCGAGGTCACGAGTGGCGCCGCGCCGTGCGTGCCGGGCCCGGCAAGCAAGTAGCGATGGATCCGTCCCTGGGCCTCCGTCTCGAGCACCGGGTACGGCTCGAGTCGGAGGACGCCGTGCAGCTGCGTCGTCTCTCCATAGGCGAAGTGTGCCGGCTGGAAGGTCTCCTGCGCAACGGCGAATGCCACGGCCAGGCTCATCCCGAGTAGCAGGACGGTCACGACCGCGCGCCGGCTGAACGCGGCCACTCCGGGCGGCGCGGCCGGATGGTAGCCCACGAAGAACTCGGCCGCCGGACCTGGCGGCGTCGGCGGCACCGGGACCGGATCGACCCGGGTGCCGGGGGCGTTCGGTCGGGGATCGACGAAAACCCGACCATCCTCGACCCGCAGGTTGAACGTGGGGATCCGGTCGGTAAAGGGCGGGGGAGACGTGCCGTCCTCGGGTCGGTACTGGTAGCCGTGCCAGGGACAGGTAATGCAGCCGTCGACGATCCGACCCTCGCCGAGCGGGCCGTTCTGGTGCTTGCAGACGTTCGAGACGCAGGAGAGCCGGTCGTGGTGACGGAACACCGCCACCCGCTCGCCGGCCACGAGCGCAATGCGCGCCCGGCCTTCGGCGATCGTCGCGGCCGGGCCGACGTCGATCCAGTCGGGCGCGGGCCGGTCGCGGTCGAGGAGCCGCTCCCGCCAGGCCGCGGCGAGGTGCAGGCCACCGATGATCGCGGCCCCGGCGGCCGTCGCGATCAGGAAGAGCGGGTGCCGCTCGTCCTGCAGCACCCCGAACGCGACATGGGCCACCAGCGCCAGATAGGCCGGGTAGACCAGGAGGTGAAGGCGCTTCCAGGTCGGTGGCGTCAGGATCGAAAGCCAGTAGTCGTGGCTGGTGGCGGCCATGACCACGAAGATCCCGAGCGCGACGATCCCGAAGTACTCGAACGGAACGTCGGCGGAATTGCTGGTCAGCAGGCTCACCAGGGGGTGAACGTTGCCGAGTCCGTGGTACTGGATGACGACGAAGACGGCGTGGCCCAGCGCCAGGATGGCGAGGGTGACGCCCAGATGGCGGCGGTTGTACAGCAGCGGCAGGAACCGCTCGTCGATCCGGGCGAGCGGGCCGATCGAGAGAATGACGTGCAGCAGCAGGAAACCCGTCAGACCCAGCCCGCGGATCAGGGCGGTCTCGACGGTGGCGGTGGGATGCACCCCGAGCGTCACGGCGACGAACGTGGCCAGCGTGCCCAGAACCCCGGCGGCGAGCACCAGATCGTACCGCTTCTTCTGCGGATTCCAGTTGACCGCTCGGTAGGCGACGCTCATCGGCCGGCTTCCGTTCCGGCTGCCACGGGCGGCAGCGACGTCGGCCTGATCGGGGCGGCGCGGCGGGAGCTGGCCACCGCGAGGATCGCGAGTCCGCCCACCAGCAGCAGCAGCGCCCAGGCCCGATGAGCCCGCCGGATCGACCGGATCATCGCCGGGCTCCGGGGGCGGTGCGGTGGGCCGTCCGTTCCTCCGGGGGCGCGGCGCCACCGCGGACCAGTCGGATGGCCAACAGGGGCCAGAGCAGCGCGGCCCCCGGGAGGATCAGGAGGCGGAATCCGACCGTGCCCTGACCCGCCGCGGGGTCCAGCCGGCCCGCGCCGCGCCCGGCGAACCAGATCGCGAAGCACGCGCCGACCACGAGGTACGCCTCGAATCCGCTCACGAGCGCATGGGCCAAGGCGACAGACATCGGGAGTCCTGGTGACGGTGGGGATGGGGCCGCACCTCGGTAGAACGCCGAAAGCCCCGGATTTGCTCCCGGCGGCCCGGCCCGGAGGCTCGGGAACCATGATAACGGCACGTGCGTTTGGGGATCGCACATCGAACATCCGTCACCCCCCGACCGTGAGGAGCCCGATGTCCGTCGATCGTACGAACGGAACCGCCATTCCGATTCGGTACCCGGCCGAGCGAGGCCGGGTCCTCCGGATCCTGGCCCGGTGGGAACGGACGATCGAGGAGGTCGGCTCCACGGCCGACCCGGCTCCGGCCGGCCGATGAGAGTCCTGATGTTCGGGTGGGAATTCCCTCCCCATCAGGCCGGGGGCCTCGCCACCGCCACGGTCGGCTTGGTGAAGGGCCTTCTCAGGGTTGGCGTCGAGGTCACGCTGGTGGTGCCGTTCCCGGTGTCCGAAAGCCCGATCGCCGGGCTGCGGCTGGTGGGTGCCGAGGAGTCGCCGGCGCTGAGGGTTCATCGAATTCCATCGCCCCTCGACCCCTACGGCACGGTCCAGGGGTACGCGGATGGGTTGCGGAGCGAACGGGGCCGGAGCGGCGCCGATCGCTCGCCCTACGGCGGTGATCTGATGGCCGAGGTGGAGCGGTTCACCAGCCTCGCCGCCGAGATCGCCGAGCGGGAGCCGCACGACGTCATCGACGCCCACGACTGGATCACCTTCCAGGCCGGGGTCCGGGCCCGGGCGCGAAGCGGTCGGCCGCTGGTGGCCCACATCCACGCCATCGAGTTCGATCGGACCGGGTCGGACGGCAACCCGCTGATCGCCGGCCGCGAGCGGGACGGCCTGGCCGCGGCCGACCGCGTCATTGCCAACAGCCACCGGCTCAAGCGGCTCTGCGTCGACCGTTATGGCGTCGTGGCCGACAAGGTGGACGTCATCCACTGGGGCATCGACGGCTCCCCCGGGGCGGAGGTGGCGGAGCGCGCTCCGGCCCCATTCGGTCCGGGGACGCCGATCGCGCTGTTCCTGGGCCGGGTCACCAGCCAGAAGGGCCCGGACCTGTTCCTCGAGATGGCGGCCCGGGTAGCCCGGCTGGTGCCGACGGCCCACTTCGTCATGGCCGGCACGGGCGATCTGCTCGGCGGGCTGATCGAACGGGCCGCCGAGCTCGGACTGGCGGATCGGGTCCACTTCACGGGCGGGCTCGGGGGCGCCGACGTGGCCCGGGCGTTCCGGATGGCGGACGTCTGTGTCATGCCGTCCCGGAGCGAGCCGTTCGGGCTGGTGGCGCTGGAGAGTCTGCTCCACGGGACGCCCTGTGTGGTGGCCCGGGAAGCCGGCGTCGCGGAGGTGGTTCGCAACGCCATCAAGGTGGACTGCTGGGACCTGGACGAGATGACCAATCAGGTGGCGTCGATCCTCCGCCACCGACCGTTGCGCGACGAGTTGGCGGATCGGGGCCGCCGCGAGGTCGGGCTGCCCCGGTTTGCGCTGGATGAGCCGGCTCGCCTGACCGCCGCCACCTATCGCGCCGCAACGGCTCGACGATCGAACCCCGGAGCTTTGGCATGACCGACATCTGTCTGTACGCGCAGGTCCATCAGCCCTTCCGGATCGCGCGGTACCGCGTGTTCGACATCGGCAGCGGGCGCGGCTACTTCGACGACGAGGCCAACGCGCGGCTCCTCCGTCGGGTGGCGGCCAAGTGCTACCAGCCGACCAATCGGCTCCTGGCCGATCTGATCCGGCGGACCGAGGGCCGTTTCAAGCTGGCGCTGTCGCTGAGCGGCACGGTCATCGAACAGATGAT
>JAEUJH010000576.1 GCA_016794825.1 Gemmatimonadota bacterium | reverse complement strand
GCGGGCCCGGTGCCCCCGGTCCTGCTGATCGACGAGGTCGACCGGGCCGACGAGGAGTTCGAGGCGTTCCTGCTCGAGGTGCTGGCCGACTTTGCCATCACGATCCCCGAACTCGGCACGATCAGCGCCGCCGTCCGGCCGCGGGTCATCCTGACCAGCAACCGGACCCGCGAGGTCCACGACGCGCTCAAGCGGCGCTGCTTCTACCACTGGATCGACTATCCCACCGCCTCGCGCGAGCTGGCCATCCTCCGGGCCCGTCGGCCCGATCTGGGCGATCGGCTCGCCGCCGAAGTCGTCGCGTTCGTCCAGCGCCTGCGCGGAAGCGATCTCTCGAAGCTCCCCGGCGTGGCCGAGACGATCGACTGGGCCGCGGCCCTCGAGTCGCTCGACGCCCGGCAGCTCACGCCCGAGGACGTCGACCGCACCCTTGGGGTCCTGCTCAAGTACCAGGAGGACGTGGTCCGGGTCCGCGGCGACGGGGCCCGCTCGCTGCTGGCGGAGATCAAGGCGGCCCGGTGAGCCTGACGGCCAACCTGGTCGCGTTCGGCCGCATTCTCCGGCGGGCCGGGCTCGACGTCTCGCCCGACTCGACCCGGTTGTTCGGGGCCGCCATCGAGGCCATCGGCTTCGAGCGGAAGGCGGCGGTCCGCGCCGCGGGGCGGGCGGTCTACGTCCGGCGGCGGGAGGATCGCGAGATCTTCGACCGGGCGTTCGGCCTGTTCTGGCGCCGGTACGGCCCGATCGGCAGCGACGCCCCGGACCTGCCGCGCCTCAAGCAGGACGATCTCAAGGCCCCCACCTTCCCCGCCGCCGATCCGGCGCCGGATCTCGAGGCCGAGACCGTGCCGGCGCTGGCGGAGCCAAGCCTGGCCAGCGAGGCGGAGCGCCTCAAGCACGCCGACTTCGCGACCCTGACCCCCGACGAGCTGCGCGACGCGATCGCCATGCTGGCGGCGCTCCGTCCCGTGCTGCCGCTCCGGCCCTCGCGGCGATGGGCGCTGCGGCGTCATCGCGGCCGCCGGCCCGCCACCGGACGGATGCTCCGCGCGGCCCTCGGCACCGAAGGCGAGCCGCTCCAGTGGCGCTGGCTGGTCCATCCGCGCCGACCCCGCCCGATCGTGCTGGTCTGCGACATCAGCGGCTCGATGGAGCGATACAGCCGGCTCCTGCTCCGGTTTGCCCACGCCATGGCGCAGTCGGGAGCTCCGGTCGAAGTGTTCGTGTTTGGCACCCGGCTCACCCGGATCACCCGGGAGTTGCGGGTCCGCGATCCCGACTCGGCCCTGGCTCGGGTCGGTCAGACCGTGGCGGACTGGAATGGCGGAACCCGGATCGGCGAGAGCCTCCGCGAACTCAACCGGCGGTGGGTCCGGCGGACCATTCGAAGCGGCGCGGTGGTGCTGATCGTGTCGGACGGATGGGAGCGGGGCGACGTGTCGGTCCTCGGGGCCGAGATGGCGCGGCTCCGTCGGTCCTGCCATCGGCTGGTGTGGCTCGACCCGTTGATGAGTCAGCCGGGCTTTGCCCCCGAGGTTCAGGGTCTCAAGGCGGCCCTGCCCCACATCGACGCGCTGCTGCCGTGCGCCTCGGTGGCGTCGCTCGAGGACCTGAGCCGGCGGATCGCGACGGCCGCCGTCGGCCGCCGGACCAGCCGGCCGGTCAGAGGGGCTCGAACCGGGCCGTGAAGTGGCGGAGCCAGGGGGCCTGCTCCACCATCCGATAGCCCCTGATGGACTCCCGCCGACCCGCCACTTCCGCGATCACCTCGGCCACGTAGTCGATGTGACTCTGGGTGTAGGTCCGCCGCGGAATGGCCAGCCGGACCAGTTCCATCGGCGCCGGCACGTCGGTTCCATCGGGTTGCGGCTTGCCGAACATCACCGTGCCGATCTCGACCCCGCGGACGCCGCCGGAACGATAGAGTTCCACGGCCAGCGCCTGGGCCGGGTACTGCTGGGGCGGCACCTTGGGGAGGAGCGCCTTGGCGTCGAGGTAGACCGCGTGCCCGCCGGGCGGCCGAACGGTCGGCACGCCGGCCCGCTCGGCGGCTTCGGCCAGATAGGCGGTGGAGCGGAGCCGATAGCGGAGGTAATCCTCCTCGAGCACTTCCTTGAGGCCGACGGCGATCACGTCCATGTCGTACCCGGCCAGCCCGCCGTAGGTCGGGAATCCCTCGGTCAGGATGAGCAGGTTCCGGGCGGCCTGGGCAATCCGGGCGTCGTTGAGCGCCAGGAAGCCGCCGATGTTGGCCATCCCGTCCTTCTTGGCCGACATGGTGCAGCCGTCGACGAGCGAGAACATCTCGCGGGCGATTTCCCGGGGCGTCTTGTCGGCGTAGCCCGGTTCCCGGAGCTTGATGAAGTAGGCGTTTTCCGCAAACCGGCAGGCGTCGAGGAAGAACGGGAGCCCGTGGCGGTCGCAGACCGCGCGGACGGCCCGGAGGTTCTCGAGCGACACCGGTTGCCCGCCGCCCGAATTGTTGGTGACGGTCATCATCACCAACGGGATGTTCTGGGCACCCACCTCGGCAATCGTGGCCTCGAGCCGGTCGATGTCCATGTTCCCCTTGAAGGGGTGGAGCGACGACGGAACCCGCCCTTCGGCAATGACCAGGTCGCGCGCCTCGGCGCCGACGTACTCGATGTTGGCCCGGGTGGTGTCGAAGTGGGTGTTGTTAGGCACCACCTGGCCCTTCTTGACCGCCACCGTAAAGAGGATGTGCTCCGCGGCCCGCCCCTGGTGGGTCGGAATCACTTCCTTGAGCCCGGTGATGTCGGTGACGGCATCCTGGAAGCGGTAGAAGGATTTGCTGCCGGCGTAGGACTCGTCGCCGTCCATCATGGCCGCCCATTGGGCCGACGAGAGGGCGCCGGTGCCCGAGTCGGTCAGGAGGTCGATCAGGACTTCGTCGCCATGGAGGCCGAAGAGATTGAAGCCCGCGCGCTGGAGCGCGGCGGCTCGTTCGGCGGCGGAGATCTGGCGGACGGCCTGAACCGAGTGGATCCGGAACGGCTCGATGATGGTCTTGAAGGTCATGGAACCCGAGGGGCGGAGGCGCCGCCAAGGTAACCGGGGATCGGGGCGACCCTTCGTGAAGCCTTCATGAGGCGCGATTCAGGAACCGGATGGCTCCGCGGGCCCGACCGTGCTAATCTCCCCCGTCAATCATCACTTACGTCCGGACCGGAGCCGTCATGCGGGAGTTGCTGGCTGAATTCGAGCGGTTGAGCGCCCAGGGACCGGTGGGGCGTGCCGTGGTGACGCAGGTCTGGGGCTCGGCGCCGAGGGCCGAGGGCGCGGTCCTCCTGGCCACTGCGGATGGCCGGATGGCCGGCTCGGTGTCCGGGGGCTGCGTCGAGAACGCCGTGGTGGAGGAAATCCAGGGCGCCATGGCTCGGGGCGAAGCCAAGGGACTCGAGTACGGCGTGACCCACGAGCGGGCCTGGGAGTTCGGATTGTCGTGCGGCGGGACCATCTCGCTGTTCGTGGAGCCGGCCGTCCGCCCGGAAATCCTGGCCGCCGCCCGGCGGGCCGAGGGCAGCGTGGTGGCGACGGTCATCGGTGGCGCGGCCCCGCTGGGCGCCTCCCTCGTCTATCACGAATCCGGCGCCCGGGAGGCGAAGGGCGTCTCGGGTGGTCTGGTGGAGATGATGGCGGCGGGCGCCGCCGCCGCGCTGGCCCAGTCGACCAGTCAGTCGGAGTCGATCCCGACCCCGGCGGGCGACGTCCGGGTCCTCTACGAGGTGTTTGCCCGGCGGCCCACCTTGTTGATCTTCGGCGGCGTGCACATCGCCACCGCGCTGGTCAAGCTGGCGGGGCCGCTCGGATTCCGGACGGTGGTGGCCGATGGCCGCGAGGCCTTCCTGACCCGCGATCGCTTTCCCGACGCGGACGAACTGATCGTGGGATGGCCCGCGGAGGTGTTCGGCAAGATCGGGATCGACTCCGCCACCTGCATCTGCCTGCTGACCCACGATCCCAAGTTCGACGAGCCCGCGGTCGAAGCGGCGCTCCGGTCGCCGGCCGCGTATGTCGGCGTCATCGGCTCGCGAAAGACCCAGGCCCTCCGGCGGGAACGCCTGGCGGCGGCGGGCTTCAGCCCGGAGGAGATCGGCCGGCTCCACGGACCGATCGGGCTCGACCTGGGTGGCCGGGAGCCGGCGGAAATTGCCCT
>JAEUJH010000557.1 GCA_016794825.1 Gemmatimonadota bacterium | reverse complement strand
GCCCTGGCCGACCTCGATGGCGACGGCGATCTCGATCTGTTCGTGGGCGGCCGGATGGCTCCCGGGGTCTATCCGGCGCCGGGCACCAGCCGGATCTTCCGCCGCGACGGCGCCGGCTTCGTACCCGACCCGGACAACGCGGCGGTCCTCCGGACGATCGGGATGGTGTCGGGCGCGGTCTTTTCGGACCTCGACGGCGACGGCGATCCTGATCTGGCGCTGGCGCTCGACTGGGGTCCGATCCGGGTGCTCCGGAACGACGGGGGGCGGCTTTCGGATCAGACCCGGGCGTGGGGGCTCGACAGTCTGACCGGCCGGTGGAACTCCGTCAGCGCCGGTGACTTCGACGGCGACGGGCGGATCGATCTGGTGGCGGGCAACTGGGGCCGCAATACCGGCGCGGTGGTGGACCGCGACCATCCGCTCCACCTGTACTTCGGTTCGTGGGCGGAGGACGGGTCGGTGGCGATGAGCCCGGCCCTCCACGACCTCCGGCTCAACGGGGTGGCGCTGACGGTGACGCTCGGGCGGTTGACCGCGGCGGTGCCGTCGCAGCGGACCCGGACCCCAACCTTCTCGGCTTACGCCGACGCGACCGTCGAGCGAGCGTTAGGCCCCCTCCTGGCGCGGACCGGCCGGCTCACGGCCACGACGTTCGATCACACCGTGTTCCTCAACCGGGGCGATCGGTTCGAGGCCCGCGCCTTGCCGACCGAGGCCCAAGTGGCGCCGGTGTTCGGGGTGGCGGTGGCCGACTTCGACGGGAACGGCACCGAGGATCTGTTCCTGGCGCAGAACTTCTCGCCGACCAACATCGCGGCCCCGACCTTCGACGCGGGGCAGGGCCTGGTGCTCGTCGGCGATGGCCGGGGCGGGTTTGCGGCCCTGGCCGGGACGGCCTCCGGCATCCGGCTCCACGCCGATCAGCGCGGGGCGGCGGTGGCCGACTTCGACGGCGACGGGCGGGTCGACCTGGTGGTCGGTCAGAACGCCGCGACGACCAAGCTGTTCCGGAACCGGGCCGGGGTGCCCGGGCTCCGGGTGGCGTTCCAGGGCGGTCGGGTGGCGGGCGCGGTGGTCCGGCTCAAATACGACGATGGTCTTGGCCCGGCGCGTGAGGTCCACCTCGGCGGCGGCTACTGGTCGCAGGACGGGGGCGTGCTGGTCCTCGGGAAGCGGGCGCCGGTTCGGGCGGTGGTGGTGCGGTGGCCGGGTGGGGCGACGGACGAGATTCCGGTTGGGGCCGACCAGGCGGAGGTCGTGGTGCGGCCATCGGGGCGCTGAGGGGCGTTCGGCTCCCGGGTTTCAGGGGGTCTCGAAGCCCCGCCGTTTGGTGAATCCCCGAGGGGGTCCGGCCGCCGAGTCCCAAGGGAACTCGGCGACCGGTTCGGTTCAGGGGGCCGCGCGGGTCCAGATCGCGATCACCCCGCACATCGCGTCGGAGCCGGTGAACTCGGCTGGGACCTCCGCCGATCCGCGATAGACCTCGATGCCCTGGACGTCGGAAATCGGGGTGCTTTCCGCAAAGGACCGCGCCACCTGGCCGTCGACGAAGTAGGTCGGTCCGCAGCCGGGGGCGGCGCGGGTCATCTTGATCATG
>JAEUJH010000572.1 GCA_016794825.1 Gemmatimonadota bacterium | reverse complement strand
GCGCTGGCCGTGATCATCGCCGCCGTCGGGATTGCCGGCGTGCTGGCGTTTTCGGTCAGCGCCCGGTCCAACGAGATCGGGATCCGGATGAGTCTGGGGGCCGACGGCGGTCGGGTGCTCCGGATGATCCTGACCGAGGGCGGAATCCTGCTGGCGGCCGGCCTGGCCCTTGGCCTGACGGGGTCGTTGGTGGCAACTCGGGCCATCGAGGGGCTCCTGTTCGGAGTGCCACCGCACGATCCGGTCACGTTCGGTCTGGTGGCGGTCCTGATGGTTGGCGTAGGCGTCGCGGCATGCTGGATTCCGGCCGTTCGCGCGGCCCGAATCGACCCCTGGGAGGCAATTCGGGTTCCGTGACCGCGGGCCAGGCTCCATCGGCGCGAACGGACGCCCGCATTCGGAGTCTTCGGAGGAGGGCCGGAGGACGGGGTGGGACCGCGATCACCATGGGGCCGGCGACCGTCGACCCGACGCGGCGAGGCTGCTGTCGCGGGGGTCGAGTCGGAAGAGCTCCGCCGCGTTCTGGCCCATGATCTTGCGGCGATCCCGTTCCGGGATCGCCAGGTCGGACATGAAATCCAGGTAGGACTCGAGCGACGAAATCGGCCAGTCGGTCCCGAACAGCACGGCATCTGGCTCGACGCCGTACAGCAGCATCTCCTGGACCTGCTTCCGCATGAAGACCTCGAACCGGTCCTCGAACTCCCCGAGGGTCAGCCCCGAAATGTCCGTGTACACGTTGGCGTTCTTGTAGACGACCTCCATGCAGTCCCGGATCCAGGGATTGCCGAGATGGCAAATCACGAACCGAACGTCGGGGAAATCCACCGCCACATCGTCGACATGAAGGGGGTGGGCGTACTTCAGTTTCCCTTTGGGCGTGTAGGTGTCACCCGTGTGGATCATGACCGGGATCCCGTGGGTTCCCGCGAATTCGTAGGCCGGCGTCCATTTCGGGTCGTTCGGGTAGAACGGCTGATAGCCGGGGTAGAGCTTGAGGCCGCGGACCCGCCCGGCCTGGACGTACTCGCGCAGCTCGGTCAGGTCGTCCGGCTTGAAGGTGGTGTAGTCGAGCCCGGCCACGACCGCCAGGAACGGGATGTCCCGGATGGCCATGACGACGTCGCGGGTCGATGGCCGCCCCGGCGTGACCTTGTAGGAGGTGAGGATGAGCGCGAAATCGACCCGGTTGCGCCGCAGGCTGGCGAGCAGGTCGGCGAGGCACCGGTCGAGCGTCGGAACCCGGTCCTCCTTGTAGTTGTTGAGATGCACGTGGCAGTCGACGATCATCGCCGGTTCCTGGTTCGTTCGAGTATCGATTCCGCCCAGGCTCGGCCTCCAAGGCCGAACGCGAGGGCCAATCCGAGGCAGAGCCCGCCGAACGCCAACTGGAACGCCGAGGTCAGGAGCGTGACGGCCATGCCGAGCTGTTCCAGGGCGAGGATCACCACGAAGGCAAACAACGCGCCGTGGACGAGGAGTCCGACGCTGGCCGTTTCCTTGAATCCCACGTTGTTGAGATAGGCCACCACCACGCCCCGTCCGAACCGGGCCAGCAGCGACCCGAAGATCAGGACCAGAAGGGCGGCCCCGAGATTCGGGACGTACCCGCCGAGGCGATCGACCATGTCCTGACTCATGGCGAGGCCGAGCAGGTCGAACACGGCCAGCGCGAAGATCAGCAGGATTCCCCAGTAGACGGTCTCGCCGATCAGCGTGACGATCGTAAACCGGACGCCGCCTCGGAGCAGGAAATCGTCCAGGCCGGTCCGCTCGGCCGCGGTCTCGAGTCGCGCCAATCGGAGTCCGCGAACCACGACCCAGCGGACCCCACGGGCGATGAGCCACCCGATGACCAGGAGGCCGACCGCGATCAGGACGCGGGGCGCGAATCGCCCGATCTGGAGCGCGGACTCCTGGAGCGATTCGAGAATCAGGGACAGTTCGGTGCGCATCGATGGCCTCCGGGTGCTGCCAGTCCGCTAGCGAGAACCGCTGGCGGCGAGATCGGGCAAATCGGCCGGGGTCAGTCCCCCGATCGACCGGCGATTCGCGAGCGTCTTGACCATTCGTTTGAACTCCCGGTTGGCCATCGGTCGCGCGATCCGGTACACCCGCCGCCAGGTCGTATACAGGAGACGGCGAAGCAGGTCGGCGGGCATTCGGCGGCGCCGACGATCGAGCGACTCGTAGTACAGGACCAGGGGGACCGGGTGGTCGTTCTCGTGGAGCTGAGGCTGGTAGTAGGCGAAGTCGAGGGCGATGACGCGCTCCCGACGGACCAACGTCTTGAGCCACGGATTGTCGCGCCGAACCTCGCCGATCACGGCGGCGAGCGGTTCCCGTCGAATGGCGCGCGCGTCAGCTTGGAACAGGCTGCGAAGGCGGCCACGGAGTCGGGGGCCGATCCCGAGGCCTCGGGCCGACGCGGCCACGGCGAGGTACCCGATGACGCCGGTGTTGACGTTGCCAAGGTAGGTGCCGCTCGCCGCGCCGATCACCCTGCCGCCCAACTCGGCCACCA
>JAEUJH010000538.1 GCA_016794825.1 Gemmatimonadota bacterium | reverse complement strand
CACGGTGGCGAGGCCGATGGTGGCCGCGCCGAGCGCCGCGGGCCGAACCGGGAGAATGTCGGCCAGGATCGCCGTCAGGTTCGAGAACGAACCCGCCAGGGCACTCCGCAGCAGAAGCGCCCCCCACCCGAGCGCGCAGCCCAGCGGGATCGTGACCAGGGGCCGGGCGCCCCGAGGCGCGAACAGCGCCCCGGCCAGCGCCACGACCGGCACCGCCCACCATCCCACCGCCATGGTCCCGAAACCGGCCGCGTTGGCAACCACCAGCGTCCAATAGAGAGGGACCATGGCTAACGGCCTTTCACGAACCGGATCCGGGCCTCGACCCGATCCGAGGGAAACTGTTCCGGCACCGGCGGCACGACCAGCGAGTCGAGGTCACCGGCGAGCCACCGAGGCAGGAGGTCGCGATAGTGAGGACTGGCGGGGTTCCCGGACTGACCGCCAGGATAGGTTCCCCACGCCTGGACCGTCGGGCCCAGTTCCACCACCATGCGCCAACTGGCGCCGCTCGTGCCTGAGCCGCTCGACGGGCTCAGGGTGGCCGGGCCGGATGGAACCGACAGCTTCCGCGCCGACAACGCCGCGATGCCGAGGGGGTGATTGATGTTGGCGTGATGCACGTCGCCCCAGCGCCAGCCCTGCCCCGGCGGGCCATGGCGAGCGATCGTCGAGTCCAGCCCGGCGGCCAGCGCCGCCGCGACGATCTCATCGCGCGTCTCGGCTCCCGCCGTGCTCCGATCGTCCCACCAGACATTGGTCGAGTCGCGCAGCAGGCCCGCCAGGATGGCCTCCGCCGGTCGCGGACTGGCCCACTCATCCGCGCCGTCGGCCGCCCGGTCGGCGCGAAGCTCGTCCCAGGTCCGCCGCCCGAGTTCGACCATCACCGCCTCGAACAGCACGCTCCTGGTATTGGCGACGGTGTAAGTCCGATCCCACTCCGCCAGGAGACCCCGGGCCTCGCGGGCCCGCGCCGGCGTGGCCGCCAGTCGCGCCGAGTCGAGCCCCTGCCCCAACAACGTCGGCAAGAAGGCGTCGGCGCGGGCGCTGCCAGGGTCGGTCTGGAAGCGGCGCATGGCGTCGACCGTCACCGCCGAGTCGGCCCGGAGCAGCTGATTGATCCGGATGGCGCGCCAGGGCGAATACCAGTTGGCCCCGAGGAACCGCGGATTGACCTCCGGGTCGACCGGCTGCTGGTTGGCCGAGGAGAGAAAGCCCCGAGCCGGATTGAGGGCAAACGGATAGAACTCGACCGGAAGCGCGCCGGTCCAGTCGGCGGCCGAACTGGTTCCGTCCCGGATCAGGTCTCCCCGGCCACTGTACGGCCGCACGGGATACCGGCCGGTCGACCGGATCGCGATGGTGCCGCGGCGGTCGGCCACGAGCATGTTCTGCGCGGGAGCGACGTAGGAGGCCGAGGCCTCGAGGAACTCCGCGGCCGTTCGGGCGGCACCCATCCCGAGGAACTCGACGCCCGAGCTGTCGGCGCCGTAGATGGTCCACGCCATCGACACCCACATCGAATCGGCGCGGCGGAGCGGACCCCGGTGCGTAAACCGCACCGTGTCCACCGTCAGGGTCCGGCCCGCCGGGTCGCGGTAAACCTCGATTCGCTCGGCCAGCGGCTTCCAGTCGCCGTCGAGCCGGTAGCGGGTCGGGCGGAGCGAGTCGTCGACGACTTCCTCGTAGAAATCGTTGACGTCGGACCCGGTGTTGGTCAGCGACCAGGCCAGATTGCGGTTGAACCCGATGACCACCCAGGGCGCTCCCGGCAAGGTCACACCGGCGACGTCGAACCGGTCGGGTACCACGAGGTGTGCCTGATACCAGACGGACGGGAGGGTCAGCTCGAGGTGAGGATCGCCCGCCAGGAGCGGATGGCCGGAACGCGAGCGCCGCGGACCGACCGCCCAGTTGTTGCTGCCCAGGGCCTCGTCCGCCCGCCACCGCGCCAGCCGCCGGAGCGCCAGGTCGAACGCGCCCCGCGCGGTCAGGACCGAGGCCACGGTCGAGTCCGCCTGACCCGGCGGCGGAATCGGGACGAAGGCAACCCGGGTGGAGTCGACGGCGCTGGGCTGGATCGGTTCCTGAATCGGTGAGTTGATCGGGAACAACGCCTCGGCGGCCGGCCAGCCGACCTGGGCCGCCGCCCGGGCCTTGAGGAGCGAGGCGTCGTTCTCGGCCAGGGTCAGGGCCATCCGCGCCATCAGGTAATAGGAGTTGGC
>JAEUJH010000569.1 GCA_016794825.1 Gemmatimonadota bacterium | reverse complement strand
CCACTGCTTGGCCGCCGCGGAAACCAGCATGGCCCGGGCCGCCGCGCCCGCCGTGCGGTGCTGTTCCCACGAGTTGGCGATGGCGCTCGAGCCGCCGGTTCCCTGCATCCCGAACAGGAGGTTGGCGTACTTCTTGGCGTCGGCCGGCGCGCCGATCACCTTGACCTTGCTCCAGTCGGCGTCGAGTTCCTCGGCCACCAGGGTGGCCAGGCCGGTGTAGTTCCCCTCGCCCATCTCGAGGTGCTTGGAGAGGATCGTCACGGAGCCATCCGGATCGATCCGGATGAACGCGTTCGGCTCGAACGGGCCGCTGGCCGCGACCGCAGCCCCGTCGCCCGACGGCTTGCAGCCCGCCCCGTACACGCTCACCAACAGGCCGCCGCCGATGGCGGCGCTGACCCTGACGAAGTCACGGCGAGAAACGCTCTTGGCGGTCATGATCAGGCCCCCCGCTTGAGCTCGGCGGCCCGGTGGATCGCCGCGCGGATCCGCTGATAGGTGCCGCAGCGACAGATGTTGCCGTTCATGGCTTGGTCGATGTCGGCATCGGTCGGATCGGCCTTGGTCTCGAGCAGAGCGACGGCGCTCATGATCTGGCCGCTCTGGCAGTACCCGCACTGCGGGACCTGCAGCTCGACCCACGCCTTCTGGACCGGGTGGCTGCCGTCGGTGGACAGACCCTCGATCGTGGTGACCTTCTTGTCGCCCACCACCGAGATCGGGACCGAGCAGGACCGCGTCGGTACCCCGTCGACGTGCACGGTGCAGGAACCGCACTGGGCGATCCCGCATCCGAATTTGGTGCCGGTCATGCCCAGCTCGTCCCGGAGCACCCAGAGAAGAGGCGTGGAGGGATCGGCCGTGACTTCCTTGGGCTGGCCGTTGACGTTGATGGTGGCCATCGAAGCAGGCTCCTTGAGACGACTTTTTCGGGAGGGAAACGCGCCTTGGAGATTAGGCGGTCCGGCGGGCCGCGTCCAGCGGTCCCGCCGGATTGGGACACGGGCGACGCTACCGGTCGCCGATCGGCTGGGCCCCAGCGAAGAGGCCGCCCGGGTCGAGCACCGGTTTCCCGCCGATGACGGTCAGGACGCTGGTGGTGGCGGGGAGCTGCGGCGCGGGGATCGTGAAGATGTCCTGCGACAACACCGCCAGGTCGGCGAGCATCCCGATCGCGAGCCGGCCCTTGCGCAACTCCTGGTGCTCCGCAAAGGCCGACCCGAGGGTGTACGCCCGGACCGCCTGTTCGACCGTGAGCGCCTCGGCCGGATTGTCCGGGTGCATGACGGCGAACATGATGTTGAGGAACGGGTTGATCGGGCCATCGGAGCCGAGCGCCAGCATCATCCCGTTGGAGAGGACGCTCTTGAGGGGCTGGAGGATGGCCATCCGCGCCGGGCCATAGCGGGCCGCGGCCAGCGGTCCCAGCGTCAGGTGCGACGGATTCTGCACCACGATGGCCCCGAGCCGCTGCGCCAAGGCATACTGGTCGGGCGAGAGCCCGTCGCCATGCTCGATCCGGGGCCGAATCCGCCGCCAGGCCGAGTCGGGGCCCAGCTCGGTCATCAGGCCGAGGACGATGCCGACCGCGCTGTCGCCGACGGCGTGGATCATCGGCTGGTCGCCGGTGGTGAGCGCGTCCTGGAGAATGGCGCGGAGGGTGTCCGGCGGGAAATTGAGCCGGCCCACGGCCCCGGGCCGATCCGAATACGGGCGGCGCATGGCGGCCAGGCGCTCGACCGGAGTCCCATCGAGGACGTATTTGGTGCCGGAGACCGTGGCCCAGCTGCCTTCCGCCGACCGGAGCGCCTGCCACGGTTCGGTCACCCGGCCGGTGGCCGACGTGGTCGGGAGGCGAATGATCCGGACCCGGATCGGCGCGCCGAGCGAATCGAGGACCCGCCCCAGCACGGCAGGGTCGAGCCCGGTGCTCATGTTCTGGATGCTGGTAATGCCGAGTCGGATGGCCTCGTCGGCCCGGGCGGCAAAGGCGGCGCGCACGGCCGAGTCGGTCTGAACCGCCATCCGCGACCAGATGCTGTAGGCCGCGTACTCCTCGAGGAGTCCGGTGAGCCGACCGCTCCGATCCCGCTCGAAGCGGCCGCCCAGCGGATCCGGCGTCGAGTCGGCCAGCCCGGCCGCCGAGAGGGCGGCGCTGTTCAGAATCAGTCCGTGACCGCTCCACGCCTGGACCTCGACCGGATGCGCCGGGGCGATCAGGTCGAGCGCCGGGCGGCGGGCGGCCGGATCCGACAGCACCCGCTCGCCGACGGCCACCCGGAGCCTGGTGCCGGGCGCGGTTCGCGCCACCGCGGCTCGGAGGCTCTCGGCCACGACGCGGAACGGCGGGTCGGGCAGCGGGTCCGGTCCGGTCGACACCTGCACGGCCGGCAGCGACGGCGTGACGTGGTCGTGGGCATCGTTGAAGCCGGGAACCACGGTCTTGCCGCCCAGATCGATCATCCGGGCGCCGGCACTGGCGGCGGCCCGGACGTCCGCCGTCCTCCCGACGGCGGCGATTCGATCACCCCGGATCAGCAGGGCTTCGGCCCAGGGCGCCTCGAAGTCGGCGGTGAAGACCTTGGCGTTGAGGAGGAGAAACTCCTCCGGGGCGGACTCCGACCCGCCGCCGCACCCGAACAGGGCGGCCGCGGCCAGCGCCAGACGGCGGAAGCTCGAGGGCATGGGCCTACTTGGTCGAAGGCGGCGGTGGGACGGCGGGCAGCCTGACTTCCATCAGCCGGACCCCCTCCTTGAATTGTTCGGCAAACAGCACCGACTCCCGGCCGGCCGCCACCATCACGCCCGGTCCGAGGGCCGAGAAGACCCGTGAGAGGTGCCCGGTGGTGTCGACCAGGTGATAGCGGCGGAGCGAATCGAGCGCCGTCTTCGACTTCCGGAGCCAGACCGTGCCGTCGACGCCCGGCAGTGCCCGCTCGAACGGCGGCTTGAGCGGCGCGAACTGGAGTTTCTCGGCCATGGCGCCGAGGTCCTGCGGAAACGTCTGGACGTACTGGTCGCGGTCCGCTCGCGTCACCTCCAGCACCGGATCGGGCAACCGCTCGCCCCGGCGCTCCTTCCGGCCCTCGAGAATCGAGACCTCGTTCCGACGAACCCGGGCAATCCA
>JAEUJH010000471.1 GCA_016794825.1 Gemmatimonadota bacterium | reverse complement strand
GCCGCGGGCCAGCTGGCGGCCGCCCTCCAGGGCGGCGAGGCCGAGGTAGCCGCTGATGACCTGGATGGCCTCGTTCATCTCGTGGGCAATGCCGTCGGCCAGCTGGGTCACCGCGTCGAGCCGCTGCGACTGCCAGAGCTGATGCTCCATCCGCTTCTGGCGACGGAGGTCGAGCGCCGAGACGACGAACAACTCGGTCTCGCCGTTGCCGACCGGGATGACGCTCAGGTCGACCGGAATGGCGCCACCCGCCGCCGTGTGGCAGCTCGCTTCGCCCCGGAAGGGCTGGTGCTGGCGGAGCGCGTTGCGGAGCCGCTCGAGCACCATCGGTTCGTCGAGGATCGTGATGATCTGGTCGACCCCGCGTCCGACGATGTCGTCGAGGGGGACACCGACCAAGTCGGCAAAGGCCTGATTGGCGAATTTCACCCGTTCCGAGTCGCTGACCAGCAGCGGTTCGGTGGCGTGCCAGGCGGCGAGGTGCGACGGCTGTTCGGCCGCGGAGCTCATGTGGCGTCCGGCTCTCAATGGAGCGGGTGAGGTGGTCAGAAGGATAGAAGGGGCTGGCACCGGTTGACCAGCGTCCCGCCGCCTCCGTACTCTTAGGCCTTCCCATGGCCTTCTTCGATTCCCGCCACCAGCGGGCCGCCATCGTCCTGGCGCTGCTCGCGATCGGACTCACGGTCGCCCTCGCTCCGTACGCGACCGGGCTGATCGCGGTGCCGGTCCTCTACGTGGTCCTGGCCCCGCTCCACCGCTGGCTCTGCCGGTGGCTCAAACCCGGGGTGGCGGCGGGAACCGTCATCGTCCTCACGATCCTGGTCATCGTCCTGCCGGGGATCTCGATCCTGAGCCTGATCGTGGGTCAGGCCCAGAACATTGCCGGCACCGTCATGACCGGGCCGCTGCTCGATCGGCTCCAGGCCCTCCAGATCGGGCCGTTCGACGTGGGACGCGAAATCGTCCGCCTGGGCCAGACCCTCGTCAGCTGGCTGGGCGGCAATGCCCTGGCCCTGCTCGGCACGGTCACCCGGCTCTCGATCAACGTGCTGCTGGCCCTGTTCGGGCTCTACTACCTCCTGCTCAACCCGGACGGGGTCTGGCACGCGGTCCGCCCCTACATCCCGTTCTCGCCCAGGAACACCGACGTGCTCCGCGACCGGTTCGTGGCCATCGCCATCTCGACCGTCATCGGAACCGGGCTCACCGCCGCCGCGCAGGGCGTGTCGATGGCCCTCGGCTTCACCTTTACCGGCCTCGGCGATCCGCTGTTCTGGGGCGTGGTCACGGTGGTGTTTGCCGTCCTGCCGGTGGTCGGCAGCGGGATGATCTGGGTTCCCGGCGTGGCCGTGCTGGTGGTGAGCGGCCGGCCGGGGGCGGCGGCGTTCCTGGTGGGCTGGAGCCTGCTCACCACCGCCATCATCGACTACATCTTCCGGCCGCTCGTCTTCAACCGGTTCGCGCAGGTTCATCCGCTGATCACGCTGGTCGGCGCCATCGCGGGCGTCAGCTACTTCGGCCTGCTCGGCCTGCTGGTCGGACCGCTGGCCCTCTCGTACTTCTTCGAGATCCTCCGGATGTACCGGCAGGAGTTCGTTCCCGCGGGGACCCAGAGCGGGTTCACCGAGGAGATGCCGCTCATCATCCACCCGGACGAGCCGTCCGCTCCGCCCGCCTCGTGACCACCGATCGCCATCCGACCAAGATCTTCTGGTCGTTCGCGGCGATCTACGTGGTCTGGGGTTCGACCTACCTCGGCATCCAGATCGGGATCGAGACGATCCCGCCGTTCACCCTCGCCGCGACCCGGTTCCTGGTCGCCGGCGCGATCCTCTTCCTCCTGGCCCGGTGGCAGGGCGAACGCGTTCCCGGGCTCGCGGTCTGGCGGACCGCCGCGCTGCTCGGCAGTCTGTTCTTCGTGTTCGGCAACGGCCTGGTGGTCTGGGCCGAACAGCACGTCCCGTCGGGTCGGACCGCGTTGCTGGCGTCGACCTCGCCGATCTGGACCGTCCTGATCGAGAGCGGGCTCAACGGCTGGCGGCGCCCGTCGACGCGAGTGCTGGTCGGGATCGGGTTCGGGATGGTGGGTCTGGTGCTGCTGGCGTCGCCCAATGTCGGCGAGTCGAGCGGAGCCGTGTCGCTCCTTGGCGTCGCCGGGCTCGTCCTCGCGTCGCTGGCGTGGGCCTCGGGTTCGGTCTATGCCCACCGTCACCACCTGGCCGCGGGTCCGGCCATGGCCACCAGCATGAAGATGCTGGGTGGCGGCGCCCAGCTGGCCGTCGTGGCGCTCGTCACCGGCGAGGGGCATCGCGCCAGTCTCGACCAGGTGAGTCGCTCGTCGTGGCTGGCCCTGGGCTACCTCATCATCTTCGGGAGCGTCATCGGGTTCACGGCGTTCACCTACCTGCTGCGGGTCACCACGCCGGAAATCGTGGGAACCTCCTCCTACGTCAATCCGCTGGTGGCGGTGCTGCTCGGGTGGGCCCTGGCCGGCGAGGCGGTGACGGCCAAGATGATGATCGGGGCCGCCGTGAGCCTGACGGGCGTGGTGCTGATCCGGTGGCCGGTCCGGGTCGAGCCGCCCCCGCCGGAGGTCGAGGTCGGGACGCTCGAGACCGGAGAGTTCGAGATCCCCACGACCGATCGGCGCTGAGGGGCGCCACGGGTGGAAACGAGAACGGGGCCGTCTGGCGACGGCCCCGTTCCGTTTTCAGATCCGCTCGGGCGGCTTACTCGCCCGGCCGGCCGATCTTGCTGGCGCCGGCGGGACCGGACTCGGCGCAGGTGCCCGCGGGCTCCGGCGAGGCGGTCTCGATCTGGTTGAGCTCGACCCGGCGGTTCTGGGCCATGCCCTCCTCGGTGCCGTTGTCGGTGGCCGGCTTGCACTCACCGAAGGCGCGGATGGTAGTCCGGGCCTTGTCGATGCCGCGCTTGACCAGCTCGCGCTGAATGAACTCGGCGCGCTTCTGCGACAGCCAGGCGTTGTACTTGACCGAGTTCCGCCAGTCGGTGTGCCCGTCGATGTAGACCCGGATCGTCTGGTCGGCCTTCATGTTCTCGGCCACCTGATCGAGCGACATCCGGTCGACGGCCGACGCCTCGTTGTACTTGTTGGTGCCGAACATGGCCCGGAGCACGACGCTCAGGCCCCGCACCGCGGCGGTGGCGCGGTCGGAGTTGCCGCTGCAGGTGGCGGTGACGCCGTAGTCGCCGCTCCGGCTCCAGCTGTAGGTCCAGCCCGACGCCGTCGGGTTGCCCTCGGCCGACACCGAGCACTCGTCGGCGCGCATCGGCCGGCTGTTGCCGTCAGACCAGTAGCCGGTGACCGCGTAGGTGGCCGACTCGCCGAGCTTCAGGTTCGAGCTCTTCGGGCTGATCTCGATCCGCGACAGCCGCGGCGGGGGCGGCGGCGGGGGCGGCGCGGTGACCGTGACGGTCGAGGTGTCCGCCAGCTTGCCGTTCAGGGTCCGGGCCACGACCCGGTAGGTGCCCGCGGTGTTGGAGCTGAACACGCCGTTCGGCCCGATGGTGCCGCTCGGCATGACCGCGTAGGTCACCTGCGGGCTGGTCGACGATCCGTCGCAGAGCCGGCCGGTGACGTTGAAGTTGACCGACTGCCCGGTCTGGACGCTGGCCGTGTTCGGCATCAGGTCGATCGCGTCGAGCCGCTTGGTGCACTTCGAGTTCGGGTAGATCGAGAGGCCGAGCTGGGCACCCAGGTGGGTGTTCGAGCTCGGGTCGCCCACCGCGGCGGCCGGACCGAGCGCCTGGATCTCGTCGCTGCCGTTCCGCGGGCTGGCGATGAGGTCGAGGGTGCCGTCGCCGCGGATCGAGAGCCAGTTGTTGACCTTGTAGCGAAGGCCGACCAGGCCGCCCACGCCGAAGTCCTTGCCGAAGATGGTCTTGACCGTGGCGTTGTTCGAGTTGCCGAAGTGGTTCATGACCGGCCCGGCGCCGACCAGGAAGTTCCACTTGTTGCCGAGCGGCGCGTGGAACATGCCCCGAAGGTGGATCGGCCAATACCGGATCGGCGAGCTGATCTGACCCGTGAAGTAGTTCTCCAGGTCGGTCGCGTTGAACGACGCGTCGGCCTCGAGCGAGAACTTCGGGCTGAAGAAGTACCCGAGACGACCGCCGAACCCGTAGCTATTCTCGCGCTTGTTGGACACGCTGAAGCTGCCGTCATACCGCGTGAATCGACCGAACCCGCCGATTTCCACGGTGCCCTTCTCCTGCGCCGCGGCCGGCATCGCCGCCGCCAAGGCACCCGCAAACAGGAGGATCTTTCGCATCGGTGCTAGCTCCCTCATTCTAGGTGACCCGCCCCAACCCGGACCGAACGCGCCGACCCGGGATACTGTAAACTGCTGTGGTGTAACATTTTACGGTGCACGATCCGGACGCGGTCGTCGTCCTTCCCCGACACTGGGGCTTCCCTGGACGACGGATCCGTGAGCTACTTGGGTCCGAACCTGCGCTAAAATAACAACTTAGCCGTGGTTGGCACAGATGCCGGCCCCGGTGCTTACCTTGCCTGTACCACCGCAAACCCCGGATTGGCTCATGACGTCGCCCCGCGCCCTCTTCGTCTTCACGATCGCGGCCCTCGCCAGCGACGCGGCGCCCGCCCTCCGGGTCATCCGGACCACGCCGGACCCGGAGGCGGCGCCCAACGCGGTCATCACGGTCACCTTCGACCGCCCGGTGGCCGGGTCGCTCGACCGGGCCGTGGACCCGAATGGGATCATCTCGATCACGCCTGCCGTTGCGGGGACGATCGAGTGGCGCGATCCGGTCACACTCCGGGTCCGGCCGGCGGCTCCGCTGCCCCCGGGCGCGCGTTATCAGGTCACCGTCAACCCGACGTTTTCCGCCCTGGACGGAAGCCGCCTGGGCGAGCCCTACCGATTCGGGTTCCGGGTCGGCGGCCCGAGCATTCTGGCCGGGCTGCCGGTCGGACCGGGTGAGACGTCGAATTTCCTGACCCCCAGTCAGCCGTTCACGGTCGCGATCTCGGCCCCGGCCGACGACGACCTGATCGGTCGGCTGGTCCATGTCGAACTCGGCGCCCGGTGCGCCCGGCGAGGGACCGTGGCGCTCCGGGTCTCGGCCATGACCGCCATCCCCGATTCGGCGCCCTGGCGGTTCCGGGAAGCGGGCGGATGGGACCGCGACCGCTCGGCCGACGGACTCCGGCGGCTGGTGACGATGGTGCCGGCCGAGCCGCTGCCGCTCGGCTGCGATGCCGCGCTGGTGGTGCCCGCCGCGATCGACGCCGAGCGGCCGGGTGAGTTCCAGCGCTTCGAGTTCGCCACCTACGGCGCCTTCCGGATCGATTCGACCCGCTGCTCCAGCGGGCCGGTCTGCCCGGCGGGTCCGATCCAGGTGGCGTTCACGACCCCCGTGCGCGGTGCCGACGTGCTCCGTCACGTCCGGGTCCGCCCGGCGCTCGAGTTCACCGTCTCCGACACCAACGACGTCCGCGATCAGTGGACCCTGTGGGCCGACCTCAAGCCTCGAACCGGGTACCTGGTCGAGGTCGATCCCGCCCTGACCGACGCCTTCGGCCAGCGGCTCGGCGGCAACCCGCGCGGTACGGTGGTGACCACCGGCTTCGGGCCCGAGGTGTCGTACACCAGCGGCCGGCTCACCATCGAGCGGACCGGTCCGCGGACCCTGCCGGTCACCTACGTCAACGTCGACACCATCGAGGTCCTCGCGGCCGCGGTCCCGGAGTCGCTCGAGGCCCGGCTGCTCTCCCGGTCGTGGTACTCGTGGGGCGACGACTGGACCCGGCTCCAGGCCACCGCGGTGCGGCGACGGTTCCCGGTCGGCGCGGCGCGGGATCGGCACGGCATCTACGGCGTTCCGTTTCCGGCGCCTAACGCCCAGGCGGTCGGGGCCGCCACGCTCTTTGCGGTCAAGGTCACCAGCGCCCGGCTGCCGCGGCCCCGCCGCGAAACCGGCGAGGTGTCGCCCGAGGACTACCAGCCGATCGCGCTGATCCAGATCACCGATCTCGGCATCCACGCCAAGATCGGCGCCGAGGAGGGCACCGTGTGGGTGACCGGCGTGAGCGACGGGAAGCCGCGTCCGGGCGCCACGGTCCGGGTCCGCGACGGTCGCCGCCGCCTGCTGGCCCAAGGCGTGACCGACGCCCGCGGGCTGTTCCGGTTTTCGGGTCTCAAGCGGCGGCCGGCGCCCGCCGGCGACGACGAGGCCGAGGAGGGCTCCTTCGAGGGCTACGTCGAGGCCCGACTCGGCGCCGACCGGGCTCTCGTGGGCGTCAATCAGTACGATCCCGACCTGAGTCCCTGGCAGTTCAACGTGTCGAGCGCCTGGGGCGTCGAGCGGTTCCCGCTCGCGGCGGCGGTGTTCACCGAGCGGGGCATCTACCGGCCCGGCGACTCGGTCTTTGCCAAGGTCATTGCCCGGACCGGCGCGCTCGGCAGCCTCAAGGTGCCGGCCCGGACCGACTCGGTCCGGGTGGCGTTCGAGGACCGGGACGGCGGCGTGCTCCGGGAGCGGATCCTCCCGCCCTCGGCGTTCGGGACGGTGGCGCCCTCCCTGCGCCTGCCTAACGACGCTCCCCTGGGCCAGTACGCGGTCACCGTCAGCCTCCGCCGCGAGGGCGCCTGGCAGGAGGTGTCGCGGGCGTCGTATCGGGTGGCCGAGTACCGGGCGCCGGAGTTCCTGGTCGATGTCGTGGCCGACACGGCCGCCCGGCAGAACGGCGACTCGCTCCGCGCCACCATCGGGGCCCGCTACCTCTTCGGCGCGCCGATGGCGCGGGCCCGGGTGACCTGGAGCGTCCGGCAGCGGACCATCGAGCCCTGGGACCTCACGATCCCGAACACCGAGGGCTACTACGTCGCCGCCCGCGGGTGGTGGTGGGAGGAGTGGAGCGGGCGGAGCGCCACGTCGGTCACCGAATCGCGGACCGATTCCCTCGACGGGTCGGGGCAGCTCGCGGTCCGGGCGCCGCTCGAACTGGCCAACCCGGCGCTCCCGGCCCGGGTGTACGTCGACGCCACCGTCACCGACGTGAACCGGCAGAGCGTCTTCGGCTCCGCCGGCATCGTGGTCCATCCCTCGGCCTGGTACATCGCCGCCCGACCGGTCGGCAAGACCTACTTCTGGACCGCGGGCGAGCCGCAGTCGGTCGACCTGATCGCGGTCCGGCCCGACGGCCGCCGGGTGGCGGACGTCGCGGTGCGCGGCTACCTGATCCGGCGGGAATGGCATCAGGTCCGCCGGGAATCCGCCGGATTCTCCGAGCTGGTCGGCGAATGGGTCCAGGACACCGTGGATCGATGCACCGTCCGGACCGGGGGGCAGCCGGTTGGCTGCGCGCTCGCGCCGAAGCAGGCGGGGAGCTACCACGTCGCGTTCAGCGCCACCGATCCGGCCGGTCGAGCCGTCACCACCAGTTTCTACCGTTGGGTGACCGGGCCCGGCTGGGTGCCGTGGGCCGACGAGTCGCAGTTCAAGATGGACGTGGTGCCCGACCGGAGCCGGTACTCCGTGGGCGACACGGCCACCGTGCTGTTCGCCTCGCCCTTCACCAACGCGGAGGCGTGGGTGACGGTCGAGCGCGAAGGGGTGATCGAACAGCAGCGCCTGACGATCAAGGACGGCGCCACCACGCTCAAGCTTCCGGTCACCGAGGCGTGGAGTCCGAACGCGTTCGTGTCGATCGTGGTGGCCCGGGGCCGCAGCGCCAAGCCCGGTCCGCTCGACGATCCGGGTCGGCCCACGATGCGGGTCGGCTATGCCGAAGTTCGGGTGACGCCGGAGCGGAAGCGGCTCGACGTCAAGCTCGCGGCGGATCGAACGGAGTATCGGCCGGGCGACCAGGCCGTCATCACCGCCACGCTCAAGGACGGTGGTCGCGGGACCCGCGGCGAAGTCACCCTGTGGGCGGTCGACGAGGGCGTCCTGTCCCTGACGGGCTACCGGACGCCGGATCCGATCGACCTTCTCTATCAACCCCGCGGTCTGGGCCTCCGCCTCGGCAGCAATCTCTCGACCGTGGCGCCGCAGGTGGCACAGGGCGACAAGGGCCGGAATCCCGGCGGCGGCGGTGGCGAGGGTGAATCCGAGATCCTCCGCTCCCGGTTCCGGACCACCGCGTTCTTCCTCGGGTCGGTGGTGGCCGACACCTCCGGCACGGCGGTGGCCCGGGTCAAGCTCCCGGACAATCTCACCACCTTCCGAGTCATGGCGGTGGCCGTGACGGCGGGCGATCGCTACGGGAACGCCCAGTCGCCGATGCTGGTGACCCGGCCGCTCCTGGCGCGGGCCGCGCTGCCCCGGTTCGTCCGCCCCGGCGACGAGTTCACCGCCGGCGTCGTCGTCAATCATCGAACCGGCGGCACTCCGTCGGTC
>JAEUJH010000454.1 GCA_016794825.1 Gemmatimonadota bacterium | reverse complement strand
GTCCATCAGGCGGCCGTCCTCCAGGCCGCCTTTACCCTGATCAAGGTCGGGGCGGTTCTCGCGCTCATCGGCCTCGGACTGACCGTGGGCCGCAATCCGGAAGCCGTGGCCGCCAACTTCGGATCCGGGTTCTGGCCGACGACCATCGACGCGAGCATCCTGACCACCTTCGCCGCGGCCCTGGTCGGTCCGCTCTTCGCGATGGACGGCTGGTACGCGCTCTGCTTCGCGGCGTCGGAGCTGATCGACGGACGGCGCGATCTGCCCTTTGCCATGACGGCCGGGACCTTGGCCGGGGGCGCGCTCTACCTCCTGATCAACCTGGCCTACTTCATGGTGCTCCCGGCCGCCGCGATCGCGTCCGCTCCGGAGGACCGGGTCGCCTCGGCGGCCATGGAGGCCATGCTCGGGCCGATCGGCGGTCAACTGATGGCCGCGGCGATCATGATCTCCTCCTTCGGCCTCAACGTGGGACTGCTCCTCGGCGGCGCCCGGGTCTTCTACGCCATGGCGCGCGACGGCGTCTTCTTCCCGGCCATGGGCCGTCTCCACCCCCGGTACCACACGCCGGCCACCGCGCTGGTCCTCCAGGCGGTCTGGATCTCGGTCCTCTGCCTCTCGGGGACCTATGGTCAGCTGATCGACTACACCATGGCGGCGTCCCTGCTCTGCTACTTCCTGGTGCCGATCGCCTTGTTCGTGCTCCGCCGCCGGCGGCCTGACGCCGATCGGCCGGTCCGGGCGTTCGGCTACCCGATCGTCCCGCTCATCTACACCGTGGCGTCGGGTTGGGTCTGCCTCCAGCTCGTCGTCCAGCGGCCCCAGTACACCTGGCCCGGTCTCGTCATCCTGGCCCTTGGACTCCCGGTCTACTTCGGGGTCAAGCGCCACGTCGCCAACGCGGCCCGATGACGCCCGCGGCCTGGGCCCTGGCGGCCCTCCTCCTCGCCATCGTCCTGTCCGTCGTCACCCGGCTCAACGTCGGCGTCGTGGCGCTGGCCCTCGCCTGGCTCGTCGGCGTCGGCGCCGGTGGCCTGTCGCCCGAGCGAATCATTCAGGGTTTCCCGGCCAGTCTGTTCCTGACCCTGACCGGCGTCAGCCTGCTCTTTGCCTCGGCCGAAGCGAATGGAACGCTCGAGCGGCTGACCCATCGGGGGCTCGGCCTGGTCGGAGGCCAGGCACGGTGGCTGCCGCCCGTCTTCTTCCTGCTCGCGGGCCTGATCTCGAGCGCGGGGCCGGGTGCGATCCTGGCCGTGGCCCTCCTCGCTCCGCTCGGTATGCCGCTGGCGCGGCGGGTCGGGATCCCGCTGTTCCTGATGGCGCTGATGATCGGGCTCGGGGCCAACGCCGGGAACCTGTCACCGATCAGTTCGGTCGGGGTCATCGCCAACGCGAAGATGGCCGAGGCCGGTGTCGGCGGTCACGAGGGGAAAGTCTGGTTCGCCAACTTCGCGGCCCACCTGCTGGTCGCCGTGGCCGCGTTCCTCGGACTGCGAGGTCACCGGCTCGGAGGGGACCGGCTCGGGCCAACGGCCGCCTCTTCGGGCCCGAGCGAGCCGACGACCGCCACGCGGCTCGAGCCACGGCACTGGGGCACGATCGTGGTGATCGCCGGGTGGATCCTGGCCGTGTTGGTCTCGAAAGCCCCTCTGGGGTTGAGCGCCTTCCTTGCCGTCGCGATCCTCTTCGGCACCGGAACGGCCGCCGAGTCCGACACGCTCAAGCGGGTGCCGTGGGGCGTGATCCTGATGGTGGCGGGGGTATCGGTCCTGATCGGGGTTCTCGAAACGACGGGCGGGATGGACCTCTTTGCCGGCTTGCTGGCCCGGTTGGCGTCGCCGGCCACGGCCACAGGGGTCATCGCCTTCATCACCGGGGCCATCTCGAGCTACAGCAGCACCTCGGGCGTGGTCCTGCCCGCCTTCCTCCCCACGGTGGCCACCCTGGCCGAAAAGGTCGGCGGCGGCGACCCGCTGGCCCTGGCCCTGGCCATCAACGTGGGCTCGTCCCTCGTCGACGTCTCGCCGCTCTCCACCCTCGGCGCGCTGTGCGTGGCGGCCGTGGCCGACCCGGTCGAGTCGGCCCAGCTCTTCCGCCGGCTCTTGATCTGGGGGCTTTCGATGACGGTCGTCGGGGCGGTGCTCAGCCAACTGCTCGCCGGGCCCCTGGCCCGCTGGTAGACCGGGGCCCCTCGGGCCGCTCCGACC
>JAEUJH010000387.1 GCA_016794825.1 Gemmatimonadota bacterium | reverse complement strand
TCGATGGGAAATGCCGCTGGCCGCGGCCCGGACCATTCCGCCGGCCGTCGAAACCGACGTGTTCCGCGCGCTGGCGCTCGTGCCCGCGGTGAACTTCTCGAGCCCGTTGTCCGCCCGCCCGACGATCCGGGGCTACGACGCCCAGGAGGTCACCACGCGAATCGACGGGTTCGAGGTCCTCAACCTGTATCACCTCGGTCGGCTGTTTTCCTCGTTCCCCGCCGACGCCGCCGCGGACCTCACCGTCGCCGCCGCGCCGACCTCGGCCGCCGACGGAGGGACGATCGCGGGCGCGATCGACATCACGGGCCGGACCGGCCGTCTCGATCGATTCCACGCGGGCGGGGGGTTGAGCTACGGGTCGCTCAGTGCCTATGCGGGCGGCGGCAATCAGCGGGCCCGCGCGTTCGCCGCGGCGCGGGTGTTCTACTGGAAGTCCCTCGAGCTGCTGCCCAAGGCCGACATTCCCTATCACTTCGAGGACCTCTACGCCGGGGTCGTGTTCGGGCCGGCAGAGCAACCTCGGGGCCGGGTGACCGTGTTCGCCACCCAGGATCGGGCCGGGCGAGTCGACAACCAGAACTACCTCAACTGGGACAATCTCGTGTTCGGCAGTCGCTGGCGACTGCTGACTCGGGGCCCGCTCACGCTCGACCTGACCGGCTCGGCCGCCACGTTCCGTCAGAACGGCCAGGACGTGCCTGGCCTCCACAGCAACGCCAACGCCGACGTGGCCAATCGTTTTGCCCGCACCGCGGCGAGCGTCGATCTCGCCGCGATAGGCGCTACCAGCCGGATCGGCGCCGGTGTGACCGTCGGGTGGCGGCGGGTTCGAAACCGAATCGCCGACGCGGCCCTCGACGTGCTCGGAGTGGCCGATCCAGTTCGCTCACCACGCGCCGACTTCGACGACCGGCGGATCGAACTGGGAGCCTACGTCCTGGCGGCCCGTCGGTTCGGACCGGTCGCGTTCGAAGCGGGCGCCCGGGTCGACGCCGCGGGCCCGCTGGCCACGGTCCAGCCCCGGGCCCGGATTCGCTGGACGCCAATCGAGAACGTGACCGTGAGCGGCGCCTTCGGCCGAACCGCCCGGCTCTATCACCTGCTCTCGGAGGCTCGGTCTGAACCGGATCTCGACTTCCTCGACTTCTGGCTTTCCTCCGGCGACTCGGTCCCGGTGGCCCGGGTCGACCACGCCTCGTTCGATCTCGACCTCGACCTGCGGCCGTTCGTGGCCCGGATCTCGGTCTACCGCTCCCAAGGCACCGGCGTCGGCGAACTGCGGCCGGACGTCGACCAGCGACCGGTCGGCTTCGAGTTCTTTCGGTTCGGACGGTCGCGGACCTCTGGCGTCGAAGCGCAGGTGGCCTGGCGAGGCGAGGCGGGCATCCCACGCTCCCTGTCGGTGAGTTATGCCTGGGCGCGCTCGCAGCGCCACTGGCGCGACCAGTGGGTTCCCTGGGCCCTGGATCGGCGACACCAGTTACGCGGGTTCGGCCAAATTCGGGTCGGCCGCTGGTCGCTGTTTGGCGCGGCCGATCTCGCGTCGGGCATGCCGATCACGCCGCTGGATTACGTGCTGCCGGAAACCGGAGCACCCGGCATCCCGGCCGGGGTGGCGATCCGCCCCTTCATCATTCCGGTCTACGGCCGAGAGAACAGCGCCACCACCAGCGGGACGTTTCGCCTCGACGGTGGCCTGGCATGGTCGTTCGGCGGACCCAATGAGGATCGGTTCATCCTGGGCGTCTCGGTGCTCAATCTCCTCGCCTCCGCCGTCGCCCCGTTCGGCCCCATCACCCAGCCCGGCTACGGCAACCCGGCGGTCAACCCGCTCGGACAACCGACGCCCTACCGACGTCTCTTCAAACTTCCCCCGATCCCGACCCTGACGCTTCGGGCGGAGTTCTAGTCCGCCGCGCGTCCGCCTTCGGTCCGTGTTTCGTCCTCTGCAGACTTGGTCGTCGCGGGGCGGCGGGCAATGACGCGGGGGCGGACGACCTAACGTCGGTGTCCGCTAGGGCCATTCGGCCTCTGGCACCGAGCCCCTTGCCCCATCGACATTTGGGAGTCCCGACGAACGTTAGGAAAACCCCACGATGGCGCCGCCAACGGGCATCGAGTCCCTGGTCTCGTTCCTCGAGTACGCGCCCGATCCCGCGATCGTCGCCGACGATCAGGATCGTATCGTGGTCGTCAATCATTCCGCCGAGTCGCTCTTCGGCTATCGCCGGCTCGAACTGGTCGGTCGCCCGCTCCACGAACTCGTCCCGACCCTGCCGCCCTCGGAACCGCCGTCGCAGGACGCGCTCGGCGACGACGTCACCGTCGTGGCCCGCCATCGCGACGGCCATGCCATGAAGCTGTCCGTCTCGTTCCGGGCCGTTCCCCTCGACCAGCAACTCCTGACTGCAGCCTACTTCCGGCCTAACGACCAGACCCCGGCCCCGGTACCCGGCGGCACGCTCGAGCACGTCCCGGTCGGGATGGCCCGGTTCGACCGCGACGGTCGACTCCTCTACGCCAATCTCGCGGCCCACGGGCTCCTCGGCGGCGAACCGACCCGGTTCCTCGGCAAGCGGCCGACCGAGTTCGGACTGCCGGCCCAGGCCGGTCAGGGATGGCTCGACGCGGTCCGCGACGCGGTGACGACCGGCACCAGTCGGCGATTCGGGGTGGCGCTGGAACTGGGCGGCGGGACCCGCTGGTATTCCGGCACGGCCGTTCCCGAAGCCGAGCCCGGCCAACCGGTCGGGACGGTGCTGGTCATCGCGCAGGACGTCACCGCCCTCCACAAGACCCGGGCCGAGTTCGAGACGGCGGAACTCCGGTTCCGTCGGCTGACCGAGGGCAGTCACGACCTGATCTCGCAGCACGCCCCGGACGCGACCTTCCTGTTCGCGTCCCGCGCGGCGACGACGATCCTGCTCCGGACCCCGGAGAGCCTGGTCGGCCTGTCGCTGGCGGAGGTGGTCCACGAGGAGGACCGCGAGAAAGCGGTGAGCGCCATCGGGCGCGCCGCCCGCGGTGAGGCCGATCGGCTCACGACCTTCCGGCTGGTGCGGCCCGACGGATCCACCCTCTGGTGCGAGATGACCTCGCAGGCCGCCGGCGGCGGGGCCTCGGTCACCTGCATCATCCGCGACATCACCGAGCGGATCAAGACCGAGGAGATCCTCCGCGCCGCGTCCCGGATGGAGGCCACCGCCACCCTGGCCGCCGGCGTCGCTCACGACTTCAACAACCTGATGACGTCGATCCTCGGCAACGCCGAGTTGCTCTTGACCGACCCCGCCTTTCCCGACGCGCCGTCCCGCCTCAACCAGATCGCCGAGTCCGCCAAGCGCGGCGGCGCGCTGGCCCAGCAGCTGCTGGCCTACGCGCGCGGCGGGAAGTACCAGGCCCAGACGGTGTCGGTCAACGAAGTCGTCAAGCAGGCGCTCCATCTCCAGAAGCACGCGATGCCGCCCCGGATCCAGCTCGAAGCCGACCTCGACACGGGCAATCCCGCCATCGAGGCCGATCCGGTCCAGATCGGGCAGATCCTCACCAACCTGTGCATCAACGCCACCGAAGCCAC
>JAEUJH010000318.1 GCA_016794825.1 Gemmatimonadota bacterium | reverse complement strand
GCCCGGGTGGCGACGCCGGACACCGCGGCGGTCCGAATCGCGGTGATCGAACTGGCGTCGAGAATCGCGACCAGGGAGCCGTGAACGGCCTCGAACAACAGGACCACGCCCTGGTGCGAGTCGTACTTGGTCCCCTCGTTGCCGGGGAAGACGGTGATGGCCTTGAGGCCGATGGCGTCAGGAGGATTCAGGTACGAGGGCATCGAGCCGAAGATGCCCCGCCCTTCGGGAAGCCGGAGCATCGTCCGGAGCGGAAGGATCGCGCCGCCCCGGGTCATGGCGCGGAGGGCCGCGTCCATGAGGTCGACGCAGGCGGGCATCGGGAGCAGGTCGGTGACCTGTTCCTGGGTCAGGATTCTCACGGGCATGTTCGGGGCCTCGACGGCTGGGACAGGTGCCAAGAGTCGAACCCAGCCGCCGGAACGTCAAGGGCCGCGCCTCGAACGAGAGAGCGCGGCCCGGGGTCACATCGAAGGGGGTGTCGTGGTTACGGGTCGATCACCGGCGCGTTGCCGGCCCGATACCATTTGACCTGAGGCTGATTCACCAGCCGGATTTCCGGCGAGGGCGTGGCCCGATACGCGAGCGACAGCGTGATGGGTTTGTCGTCCTGCTCGTAGTCGATGGTCAGGAACAGCGTGTCCGCCGCCGTCCGACTCTTGATCCGCTTGATCGGGTGAACCGAGAAATCCGCCGTGGTCTTGCCATTCTGGAAGGCGACGGAATTCTGATTGACCCAGAAGTTGCGGCCGGCGTACTTGCCGTCGTTGGTGGTCCAGGTGCCCGAGACCTCCGACGGGAGCGGCACGCTCGAGAGCCAGTTTTCCCACGCGGTGTATCCCACCGCCGCGACGGCCAACGGCGCCAGCACCATCAGGATCTTCCGAACCGGGATGTTGACCCGGAACTTGGCCGCCTCGGCGGCCTTGGCATCGGCCCGTTCCTGCTTGAAGTCGCGCTTGGGAAGCCGGAAGACGACACCCACGCCGGTCAGGTAATCGCGCAACCGGACCGGGGTGGCCAGGTTGCCGTCGGCGATACCGGTGACGTAGTTGGTCGGCAGCTGGCCGTCGGCCGGCTGACTGGTCCGCTGGTTGTCCTGGTTCGGAGCGAGGCCGGCGGTCATGGGTCAGTACCTCGAGGCCCGGCCGATGAACCCACCATCGCCGGCCATGACGACATCGTCTTGACTCGCGCCGGCGGTGATCGAAATCGCGCTCGCGCCGTCGGGGCCCATGCTGTAGATGTCGAACTCCGAATTCAGATCGATGCCGAAGACGTCGGTGCGGGGGGTCCCGCCGACCGAGAACAGCACGTAGATGTAAGGGCGTCCCCAGGGATCGAGGAGGCCGGCCCGATCGATATCCGAGAGCCCGGGCGGGAGCGCGTGCCCCGGCGAAGCGGCCTGGTAGGCCTGAACGTCGTTGGTGATGGCGCGGATGTCGCCGATGGCCCGGGTGGTTCGGGCCTGTTCGATGACGTACTTGGTCCGGGCGACGCCGATCGTCGCGAGAATGCCCATCACGACGACAACGGTCAGAAGTTCGATGAGGGTAAAGCCACCTCGCCCCTGAGGCCGACTTACCCCTCGAGGCTTGGAAACAGGGCACCGCGTCCCGGTGTGCATAGCGGCGTCTCTCTACGCAAGGGGTGAGCCCAATCCCTCAAGGCATTATATCACAACGGCTTAGACAAATGAAGTGTTTTCGGAATGCCGCATTCCGCTACCCATGATCTGCACCGTCAGTGCAGAATCATGCAGCCCGCCCCTCGAAGGTCCTTTTCATCCCGGGTTCAACCCCCGGTCAGGCGGCCGAGCCCAACGTCCAGAAAACCACCGGGAGGACCCGATTATGATCGGCGTCGTCGTGCTTGCCGCGCTCCTTGGGGGGCCGAGTCCAGCTGTCCAGGACCCGCCGAAAGCCGTTCCAGCCGCCGAAGCGGCCCGATTCGTCGGCCAGCGGGCGGCGTTCGACGGCTTGGTTGCCGGGGTCCGAGTGGCGAGCCGGGGAAGCGTCATCCTGGACCTGGACGCGAAGTACCCGGCCGCCACGCTGTCCGTGGTGGTGCCGAGCGCCTTGGTGCCGCAGTGTCAGGACGTCAAGAAGTGGGGCGGAAAACGGATCGTGGTGCGCGGTGTGGTTCAGCGGGTAGCGGGCAAGTTGCAGATCACGCTCGAAGCGGCGACCGATCTGGCGCTGGCCGGGGAGCCGGCCCGGCTCCCGTGCTGACCAATCCGCACGGGGCCGGGTCGGTTTCGGCTCAGCCGATCCCGAGCGCCTTGGCGGCGACGGCGAGGCGGGACTTGAGCTGATTGGCCTGGGTGAGCGCGGCCGCGAGGTTGCCCGCCTTGAAGGCATCCGCGGCGGCGGTCCAGGTGGCGCTCCAGGTGGCCGCTTCGTCCTTCAGGGCCGAGAAGCTGGCCGCGTCGATCCCGGCTGGGAGGCGTCGCATCCCGGCCAGTTCGTTGATCCGGGCGGTCACTGCCTCGAGTTGCTTCGGCATCTCGGCCGCGGCGGCGTTGTAGGAGTTGGTCAGCTGCTCCTTCCGGCCGGCGAGATTGGCCTCGAGGTCCCGGGCCATGGTGCCGACCGTCCGGGCCCCCATCAGCGCGCCGGAATGGTCGCCGGCGGCCACCCGGGCCTTCATGGCGGCCACGCTGTCGACCAGCGCTTTGAGTTCGTTCGGCGCCACCTTCTCGGCCTCGGCCTGCATCCCGGCAATGGTCTTTTCTGCCTGGCCAATGGCGCTTTCGGCGGATCGTTTGGCGCACCCTGACAGTGCCAGCGTCACCAGTCCCAGTCCCGCAATCCAGGTCGTCCGCATTCCCCCTCCTCGAGCCTTCGTTGGCGTGGTCCCCGTCGCCTAAGGTCACGCCCGACCGACAGTTCCGCAACCATGGGCCGGTTTCGGACGCCTTCATGCTTTCACCACCCCTTCAAAATTCCTTCACTTGGCGGGCGGGAGATTGGCGCATCCCAGTTCGGGGCGATGCTCGGCCCCCGCTCTCCAGAGGCCCATCGCCCCTGCACCCACGCAGCGGGAGAATCGACAAATGCCCCTCCTTGGCGCAGCGGCTTGGAGCGACGGCGGAACCCTCACGGAACAGTTGGCCCATCGGGGCGTGAGCCGTCGCGATTTCCTCGAATTCTGTGGCAGCCTGGCGGTCGTACTCGGCCTGGGTCGAGACGCGGCGGCGCAGGTGGCCCAGGGGCTCGAATCGCCCCAACGCCCGCCAGTCATCTGGATCCAGCTCCAGGAGTGCACGGGCTGCGTCGAGAGCGTGCTCCGGTCCGCCGAACCCACGATCGGCGATCTGGTGCTCGACATGGTGTCGCTCGAGTACTCCCACACCATCATGGCGGCGTCGGGCCACGCGGCCGAAAAGGCCCTGGCCGACTCGATGGCCAAGCACAAGGGTAAGTACATCCTGCTCGTCACCGGGTCGGTGCCGTTGGCGGAAGACGGGATCTACCTGACGATCGGTGGCCGGACCGCCAAGGTCATCCTCGAGGAGGCCGCGGCGGGCGCGGCGGCGGTCATCGCCGTCGGGGCCTGCGCCCATTTCGGCAGCGTCCAGGCGGCGCGTCCGAACCCGACCGGCGCCGTGGGCGTCGGCGACATCATCAAGGACAAGCCGGTGGTGAACATCGCCGGGTGCCCGCCGATCGCCGACGTGGTAACGGCGACCGTGGCGCACTTCCTGACCTTCGGCCGATTGCCGTCGGTCGACGCGGACGGGCGCCCGCTTTTTGCCTACGGCGCCCGGATCCACGATCAGTGTCCCCGACGGGCCAACTTCGACGCGGGGCAGTATGTCGAGGTGTTCGACGACGAGGCGGCCCGCAAGGGATGGTGCCTCTATAAAGTCGGCTGCAAGGGTCCGGCAACGTTCTCGCCCTGCCCCATCTTCCAGTGGAACAGCGGCACCAGCTGGCCGATCGGCGCTGGCCACCCCTGCATCGGCTGCACCGAGCGGAACTTCTGGGACACGATGACCCCGTTCTACGGCCGGTTGCCGGACGTGGGCGGCTTTGGGATCGAGCAGCGGGTCGACCTGATCGGCGCGGCCCTGGCCATCGGCGCCACCGCGGGAGTGGCGGCCCATGCCGTGGCCACCGGCGTCCACCAGCATCGGGAGCGGCAGCGGCAGCGGCAATTGCCGATTGCCGGCCAGGGTCCGGGCGAACCGCCCGCGTCCCCCCCTTCGAACCCCACCGGCGGCGCCTGAGGAGACTCGACCATGGCCACCAAACTCGTCGTCGATCCGATCACTCGTATCGAGGGTCACCTCCGGATCGAAGTCCAGACCGATCGGGGACGGATCGACAGCGCCTGGGCGTCGGCAACGCAGTTCCGCGGGATCGAGACGATCATGAAGGGACGCGACCCGCGGGATGCCTGGGCGTTCGTCCAGCGAATCTGCGGAGTCTGCACCGTGGTGCACGCGGTGGCGTCCTGCCGGGCCGTCGAGGACGCGCTCGGGATCACCATCCCCGCCAACGCCAACCTGATCCGCAACCTGGTCCACGGGATGCAGTTCGTCCAGGACCACGTGATCCACTTCTATCACCTCCACGCGCTCGACTGGGTGGACGTGGTCAGCGCGTTGAAGGCCGACCCGGCCGGCACCGCGCGGATCGCGGCCTCGCTCTCGCCGTGGCCCAACAACTCGGCCACCTATTTCAAGTCGGTCCAGGATCGGCTCGCCAAGTTCGTCAAGAGCGGCCAGCTCGGCATCTTCACGAACGGCTACTGGGGCCACCCGGCCTACAAGCTGCCCCCCGACGTGAACCTGCTGGCCGTGGCGCACTACCTCGAGGCGCTCGACTGGCAGCGTGACGTGATCCGCCTCCACACGATCTTCGGCGGCAAGAACCCGCATCCGAACTTCCTGGTGGGCGGCATGGCCTCAGCCATCAACCTCGACGACACCGCCACGATCAACGCCGAGCGGCTGGTCGACATCCAGGCCATGATCCGGCGGGCCCAGGCCTTCGTCGAGCAGGTCTACTATCCGGACCTGATCGCGATCGCCGGCTTCTACAAGGATTGGGCGAGCATCGGCGGCGGCGTCCCGAACTTCCTGGCCTGCGGCGAGTTCCCCGAAGGCGACATCAAGGACATCGACAAGCTGTTCTTCCCGAGGGGCATCATTCTCGACCGGGACCTGAGCAAGGTCCATCCCTACGATCAGAAGCTGGTCAAGGAGTACATCACCAGTTCGTGGTACGAGTATCCGGGCGGCGACGACCAGGGCCTCCACCCCTTCGAGGGCGAGACCAACCCCAAGTACACCGGGCCGAAGCCGCCGTACGAGTACCTCCAGGACGAGAAGAAGTACACCTGGATGAAAGCGCCGAGGTACGAGGGCCGGGCCATGCAGGTCGGGCCACTGGCCCGGATGCTCGTGGCGTACGGCTCGGGCCACAAGGAAGCGCAGTCGCTGGTGGGCGAAGTCCTCAAGAAGCTCGACGTGGGGCCCGCGGCGCTGTTCTCCACCCTGGGACGGACGGCCGCGCGGGGGATCGAGACGGTCATGATCGCCCGCCGGATGAACAGCTGGTTCGACCAGTTGGTCACCCGGATCAAGAGCGGCGACACCCGGACCTTCGACGACAGCAAGTGGGAACCCTCGAAGTGGCCGGCCTCGAGCGAGGGCTACGGCTTCCTCGACGCGCCCCGTGGCGCCCTGGGCCACTGGGTCCAGATCGCCGATGGCAAGGTGTCCCGGTATCAGTGCGTGGTGCCGAGCACCTGGAACTGTTCGCCGCGCGACGCCAACGGCCAGATGGGGCCCTATGAGGCGTCGCTGGTGGACAACCACCCGCTCGCCGACCCGGAGCGACCGCTGGAAATCCTCCGGACCATTCACTCGTTCGATCCGTGCCTGGCCTGCGGGGTGCACGTCCTCGACGGGACCGGGAAGACGGTCGCGGAGGTCAAGGTCCAATGACCACGCCCACCGCGGGCCCCGAGCACAAGGGCCACGTGGAACCCGAGCTGTACGGAACCTTCGATTTCATCCGCAGGATTCCGCCACCCAGCGGTCACTACCGCTGGGTGTACCTCTGGGAACGGCCGCTCCGTCTGATGCACTGGATCGCGGCCCTCTGCCTCGTGGTGCTGACGATTACCGGGTTCTACATCGGCAAGCCGTATTTCCTGACCAGCGGCGACACCAGCCGCCATTTCCTGATGGGCTGGTTCCGGTTTGCCCACTTCGCCGCGGCGGCGGTGTTCGTGATGACCGGGATCATCCGGATGTACTGGCTCTTCATGGGCAACCGGTTCGAGCGCCTGCCCGCGCTGTTCCCGGTCCGCCCTCGGGACTGGGTCAATCTGTTCAAGATGATCAAGTTCTACCTGATGATCGAGCCGGAAAAAGCGCCCCGCTACCTCGGCCACAACCCGCTCCAGCAGATGAGCTACACCGGCGTGTACGGGCTGGCCGTCATCAGCGTACTGACCGGCTTTGCGCTCTACGGGCAGGCGGAGCCGGGCGGGTTCTTCCACGGGTTGACCGGCTGGCTGGTGAGCCTGGTGGGCTTGCAGGGAATCCGGTTCATCCATCACGTGGTGACCTGGGGCTTCCTGATCTTCATCCCAATCCACATCTACCTGGCCGTCCGGGC
>JAEUJH010000310.1 GCA_016794825.1 Gemmatimonadota bacterium | reverse complement strand
ACCGGGTCTGACCGGAGTGCTCCCCGGCGGCCACCGCGGCGGGAACCCGGGTGCCGCACCGGACGCAGAAAACGTCGCCCGCAAAGAGCGACGCCTGGCACACCGCGCAGTTCACGGGCGGCCCGTCATGACGTTAGGAATACCGATTCCATCGGGCCGAATAATAGACCGGGCAGGCCCCCGCCGGCATGGCGAGGCCGCCTAGACCTTGGGCCCCTTCACGATGATGGTGCAAAGCTCCGGATCGCCCGGCAGCGACGACGCGGTCAGCTCACCCTCCTTGGGCACCAGCTTGACCGAAGCCCGGACCCGAAGCTCGCTGATCGGCGCGGCAAAGCCCTTGAGCAACCCGACCCGATAAAGCCGGACGAACTTGGGATCATCGGATGTGATCGGAAGCACTTCGTTCCGGGTCGGATCGGTCACATCGGGCCCGAGCGGCTCGAAACGAACGTCGCCCTGGGGCGGGTTGCCCAGCGAGTCAAAGCTGATCGTCACGTGGGTGAACTGGCTCGCATCCCGGCGTTTCTGAAGCTCCGCGCGCTTCAGATTGAGCTGGAACGTCAACTCGACCTCGTCGCCGACATTGACCGTGAAGGTGTCGCCCTTGGCCATGTTTGCCTTCCCTTCCTCAGGATTTCCGGATGATGACGATGACGCTCTCCGGTCGAATCGACGGTCCGGGCACGGTCCTGACGTTGACGCTCGGCGGTTCGATCGACGGACCTGGAACGGTTCTGACGGTGACGCTCGGGGGCACGATCGACGGCCCGGGCACGACCCTGACGTTGACGCTCGGCGCCGCGATCGACGGACCCGGTATCACCCGGACGAAGACCGAATCGGGACGGATCGTCGGATCGGGGCCCGGCGGCGGGGGCACCGGCGGCACCGGGGGTGGCGGCGGCGGGGGTTCGCCCCGGGGCCGGGGCCGCCGGACCGTCACCGAATAGCGGAGGATGTAGTCGATCTTCGCCTCGTGCCGTTCCCGCGGGTCGTTCTCGTTGAACTCGACCGGATCCTCCTCCAGCCCGAGCGTCCCCATCCGGCCCAACCGGGTCGTGGCGTACCCGGTATGCTGACACGCGAGCGTACCTCCGATCGGGATCTTGGTCAGGATCTCGGCGATCCGATGGGGGTTCGGGGTGTCGACCCCGTCGTTCTGGCGGCCGAAGGGTTGCCGGGGATCGAAGACGTTCTGATCGATGAGGCCGATCGGGTCGTTGGCGTCGAAGAGGTAGTTGGCAGTCCGGAGGAACAGCGCGCGGGCCACTTCCGAGGCCTTGGCATGGTCGGCGGTCGTTCGAGGCAGGTTGGGCTGGTCGACGTCCCGCCCCCATTCCACCGGGTCGCCAACGAACGGCATCTCGATCCGTTCCCGCTCGAGGTTGCCGTTCTTGTCGACCCCCGTGGGCACCTCGATCGTCTTGGCCAGCCGGAGCTTCCGGCTCTTGAGCGAGGCCTGCAGGAACTCCTCCCACTTCGACTTGGGCGCGTCCTTCGGCGGCTCCTCGAGGTTCTGTTCGTCGATCGGCCGGTTGAACTCGTCGCCCTCCCCGTCCTCCTCCATGCCGTGGCACGCGACCGCCACGGCGTCGGTCCGAGCCAGGAACAGCGTCACCGACGCGTTCCTGATCGGAATGGCCAGGGGCCGGCCGGCGCTCGGGGACGGAAACTTGAAGAGTCGCTGGAACCAGCGGCCATTGGCCCCGAAGTTGACGAACCACTCGGCCTCGCCGGACTCCTTCCCGTCGTGGACCTCGATCGAGGTGAAATCGATCACCACCTCGAACACGTCGGCCGCGAGGATTCCGGTCGGATCGTGCCAGCCCAAGGTCACCACGACCCCGAAGTTGTCCTGGCCCCGGGGGAGTTGGGAGAGCGGGACCAGAACGTGGGCATGGGTCGGGGCCCGGCCCGGCACGGTAAAGACCGGTGTCACCACCGGCTTGATGGCCGCGCTCCGAAGCGGATTGTGAACGCCGGCAAAGAACGGCTCCGAGGTGACGTGGACGAGGAGCCGCCGGCCGATGTCGATCGTGTTGAGCGTAAAGCGGGGCAACGATCCGATGGGCCGAGGATCGTCGGACTGAACCCCGAACCCGCCGGGCGGCAGCTGGACGACGAATTCGTAATCGACCTCGGTCAACGACTTGAACATGAAGTCGCCGCCGGACGGCTTGGCGTTGCTGGCGAAGAAGAAGAACTGGATCGCCTGGACGGGTGCCCGGTTCTCGTCGAACAGGAACCCCTCGAACCGAGCGGTGGCGATCGCCTTGAGCGGGCGGAGCTGGTTGAGGTGGAGGCCCCGGTCCTTGTCGTCGCTGGTGGTACCGCGGCAGTCGTAGACGCTCCGCCCACCGGCCCAGAAGTACTGACCCGCCATCGGCCAGCCCCAATCCCGCTGGAGCCGGCCCGGATTGAAGAACGCGCCGTGATCCGACTGGTCGTCCTGACCGGGCCCCGGCGGCACCGGCAGATCGATCGCGCCGAGATCCCACTCGCACTGGATCGAGAAATCGATGTTGGCCGACGGTGGCATCCAGTGCCGCTCGTAGCGGCGACTGTCGAGGTTGAGACGGGTCTGCTCGCTGTCGCCGCCCTCGGTCCGCCGCCGGTTGCCGTCGCCGATCAGGTCCGCGCTCGGGCCGACCGGAGCCACCACGAAGGACCAGTCGTACCACCGATGCCATTGGCTGAAGGGCACCCCGTCATACCGCTGATGGCTCCGAACCAGAATGCCCTGCACCTCCTGTTCCTCGAAGTCCTTGGCGGTCGGCGCGTTCCGGAGGACCGACACCCAGGCCGGCACATTGCGGAACAGGCTCTCGACCAGGAGCGCGTCGATCTTGCCGCCGAAGAACTTGAGCAGTGCCTTGACGGGGTCGGCGTCGTCCACGAGTTCGGCGATCTTCGGTCCGATCAGCGGGATCGTCTTGGCAAAGGCCGAAAGCCCCGACTGGAGCCCCCGGAACGCGGTATAGAACGGAATCACCTTGGCGAGGGTATCCGAGATGTCGCTCCCGATCTTCTTGCCGATCTTCTGGTCGTAATCCTTGATCGAGCGGCAGCCGCAGTCGTAGCCCTTGCCGTCGATCTTGACGCCCAGGGATGGTTTGTCGTCCTCGGGATCGTCGGAACCGAACCGGTGGGTCGGCGGGACCCTGATCCTCCGAAACGGCTCTCGCTCGTTGGTCTGGAAGAACTTGACCGGCGTGGTCATGTCGGCGGCCGTTCGACGACGATCTGCTCGCCGTACCGGAGCTGGAGCTGGTCGATGGTCTCGGCGTCGAGATCGCCGGTGGCCCGGGCCGGGGGCCGGAATCCGAGCTGAAACTGCCGGAGCGCCGCCCGAAGGGCCGCGTCGTCGACTTCGAGAACCCCGCCGCCGAACGCGAGATTCCGGAGCCGTTGCGCCACGCCGCGCCGGCGCTCGACCTCGAGCAGCGGCTCCTCCTCGACGGCGTCGAACTCAGCCCCGGGATCCGGATCGGGGTCCGGCCCCACGGGTTGATCCGGCGGCCTGGGCCCCTTGAGGCGAGTGAGGGCGCCGCCGTCGAGCACCAGCTCGAGGAAGGTGTCCTCACCCGGAAAGGCCTGACTGTCGGTGGTGGTGGCCGCGGCCGGCTTGGCGACCGGTGGGTCGCCGGCCGCCGCGTCGGCGGTGACCGCTCGGAACTGAGGACCGCGCCGCGGAGGCACCACGATGCCCGGCAGCGGCGCGGGCAGGCCCTTCACCACGGCCGGGCCGACGTCGACGCGGAGCCGGATCCGCACCTGATCGTCGAAGAGAGGCAGACCGAGGATGCCGCTCGGCGAGGTCACCCCGCGAATCACCGGCGCGCCGGGATCGGTCCCCACCGTCGCCGCGTACCGGGCGCCCGCCAGCGGCGCTTCCGGCCCGCCGGCCCAGAGGCGGATGACCCACATCTTGAGATCCCGCTCGCAGGGCGAATGGAGCGCCATCCCGTGATAGAACCGGCACGCGAAGGTGGTTTCCTCCCGCGCCAGCCGGAGCGTCTTGTCGAGATCCGGCTTCTCCAGTTGGGCCTTGGCGAGCGGGGTTTCCCGCCCGAACCGGCGGCGGTGCTCGAGGAACTGGGTCTTCCGTCGCTCGTCTCCGTTGACCCAGAACCGCTCCTCGCAGCCGGTGATGCCCTTCGCGGCCGCCGGGCAGGGCCAGGTCGAGGGCTTCCGCGTCCCCTTCTCGAACAGGTAGATCACGACCCGGCGATTGGGCTCGTTGGCCCGATGGCGCCGCTTCTCGCCCGCCTTCCCGTCCTTCTTGTAGTTGTCGGCTTCCTTCTTCGCCAGGATCATCTGCGGGTTGAAGAAGCTGCATCCCTGGACGTCGCCAGGCCCGCCCTGCGGCGACTCGGCGCCGTCGAGGAAGTCGGTCGGCTTGAGCCGCCACTTGCCCTTGGCGGGATCGTCCGGATCGACCGGGGTGAGGGCGTCCATGTATGCCTCGTACACCTTGGCCCGGACCGGCACCGTATCCTGCGCCGGCAACGCCTGGAGGCCCTTCGAGTCGAGGAAGTCGCGGAGCGCCTGCTTGCTCGCGGCGTCGAAGGTGCCCTCCAGGTTGCCGGGCGGAAAGCCGAGGAAGTTGAGGATGATCTGGAGGCTCTTCTTGCCCCACACGTCGCCGGGCGACCCGTCCTGAACGGTGTGAAGGTGCTCCCAAACCGGAATCCTCCGGAGCAAGAGCCCGAACACGGCGCGAGCCCGCCGTTCGCTGAGCCACTTGTTGTACCCCGCCTCGCCGTCGGGATCGGCGTGCCCGAAGATCGTGATTGGCGATCCGGGGTAGAGCTTGATCAGCTTCATCAGCCGGTCGAACCCGTCCGCGCTCTGCGGGCCGAGGAACGACGAATCGAACTCGAACGCGAAGTCTTTCAGGTTGGCGCAGCCCACCGTCACCAGCTGGCGGCGAAGCCGGTTGTGGGCGTCGAGCCGATCCGTGGTGGTCGGCGCCACCAGCACCGGCAGCGTGAACCGGCCGGCGTGCCGGGCAAAGATCCCGGTGGCCGTCTCCTCGATCAGATCCGGTACGAAGATGTCGCTCACTCGGTCAACTCCTCGCCGGGCAGCATGTCGCCGTGTCGCTTGGCCAGCGCATTCCAGGTCGGCAGCATCTTCTTCCGATCGCCGGGCGTGAATCCCCGCTGCTTCTTGGGGATCTTTTCGTCACACTGAAACTCCTCGAACGCCCAGGCCAATTGATCGTCGTCGTCGTCGCTGGCCCCGGCGAAGTAGCCGAGGTTAGTGAGACGAGCCCGCATCCCGCGCGGCGTGTCGACCGGCTCGAGCTGGCCCACCAGGAATCGGAAGGTGGCGCCGCTCGACCCGTCGGCCGCGGTCGTCGGCGCGATCACGAATTCGCCCTCGACCGGCTCGCCCCCGACGGTGACGTCGAGTTCCCCGTCGCCGCCGGTGGTCCGATCGATCGGGCCCCGCACCACGAACGCCCCGGTGGCATTCCGCCCCCCGACGGTCAGCTTGCCCGCCCTCGTCGCGAACGGCTTCCGGCTCTGGTCGTCGAGCCGGAAGTGAAGCAGGATCGGCCCCCCCGCGGCGACGATCCGATGAACCTGATCCGTGGCGCGGGCAAACGCCGGCTCCTCGAGCACCGGCACCTTGACCAGGTCGCCCGGCGCCAGGCTCTGGGGGTTGGTCCGCTTCCTCCTCAGCGCCGCGTTGGCGGGGTCGTTCCAGATGACGCGATAGTCACGGAAGCCGCTCCGGGCCGCGATCAGCGCCAGGTACTCGCCCACGGCCACGACGTGGTCACGCGTGCTCACAGCGGCAACTCCAGCATGCGCAGCTTCATCCGGGTCAGGAAGGGGCTGTGGGTATGCCCCATGACGAAGATGTGGAAGTCCGGCACCTCGGCGTAGGTCACCGCCGCCAGCGCGAAATAGAAGTTACGCCGATTCGGATCGAATGATCGAATGACCGGAAACGCGAACACCTGGTTGGTGCCGGAATGTCCGCTGGTCGCGCCATCGCGATTCTGGGGATCGCCCCGTTGGCCGTGTTCGATCCGGGTGCCACCCTCGGACACCAGGGGTTTTCGCGGCGCGAACATGTTGCCGCCCCCCACCTTCTGGGCCGTATGGGCTGCGAGGTAGGCGTCGTGGTTGCCATGGAGCCAGGAGCTGCGGATCGCGCTGCCCAGGCTGAGCGCGTTGAGCCGGGACACCACGTTCTTCCGCGGGTCCCCGCTCGCGGGCATCAGGGCGGCTTCGGTGCGACGACACCAATGGTCGATGAAGTCGCCCGCCAGGATGCCGCCGTTGTTCTGGAGCACCACGCTGTGGGTCGGCTGCTCGGAGAAGAACCGGTCGAGCCCGATCCAGAGATCGTAGAGGTCGCCCAGTTGGGTAAAGTGGAGCGACAGGGGCGCCGGCAGCTTGATCGCTTCGATGACGTCGAGGAACTTGATCAGGTCGACGGCCGCCGACTCGTCGGCGTGGCCGAAGATGTCGCCGGCCAGGTAGCGATCGAACCAGCGGAGGGCGCCGCTCCCGAGTTCAGCGGGGCCCGAGCCGAATATCGGTTTGACCATGCCATGGTCGTCAGGGAACTTCTCGACCACCCCAACCACGCCCTTCTGGTACTCGAACCGGCCCATGTGATGACCGTCATCCGTGGTCTTGGCCGGCTTCGAGGTGCAGATCGGCAGGTGGAGATCGGGGAGGATCACGTGCACGGTCGTCGTGTCCTGGACCCACTTGCCCAGCGAGTTGGGGTTGGTCGAGTTGTCGTGCCGCATGATCCGCACCGACCCGCCGGCTTTCCGCATCTCCGTGAGGAAGGTGTTGATCGGATGGTCGATCGGCTTGCCGGCCGGATCGAGGATCAGGAACTCCGCCGCCGGAATCGTCGTCCCGACGGGCTGGAACTCGCACAGCGCCGCCCGGGTGCCGGCCACCACCCCGAAGTCGCGCTGCCGGACACCGAGCGGCTTGCCGGTCGGGGCCGGCCCACCCCACCGCCCGACGTCCATGAGCAGGATCGAGTGCGACGACTTGGTGATCGAATCGAACACCTTGGCATCGAGCGATCGCGAGGTGACGATCGGGTTGGCGAAGTTGAGGCCCTGGGCGCCGATCGTGGCCGCCTTCTGGGCAAACTCCTCGGGCTTGAGCGGCACTCCTCCCTGCTTGGAGTTCCCCGAGTCGACCCGCACCAGGGTGCGATGATCCTTGTCCGGGCCCGGACGGACAATGAGGTTGACGAAGATCTCGTCCGGACTGGTTTCCCCGGTGCTGTTGGTGAACGGCGCCATGTCAGGCCTCAGGAACCATGGGCACGGACCAGTTCCCGCTGGAGCGCCGGATCGGCGGGATCGCCGGAAACCGGGATGGCCACTCCGTCCTCGTTGACCTCTTCTTGAAAGGCGATGATGGCCTCCCGGGTCCGCGGGCCGGCCGCCCCGTCGATCGCGCCGGCCAGGAAACCCAGGTTGAACAGCCGCTGCTGAACACCGGCCACGGTGGTCACGGGCGGCAGGGGCGCGATGTCGACGTCGATCTGATCGCGGCCGATCTGGAGCACGGCCTCGGTCGCGTCCGCCGGCACCCGGAAGGTGGCCAGCCCGTCCCCGCCCACCTTGGCTGGCAGAGTGGCCTCGCCGACCTTGAGGAAGACCACGGTGTCGACAACCAGATCGCCGAACTCGTCCAGGACCCTGAAGGTCAGCTGGCGGATGGCCTGATGGTGCCCGACCGCTTCGTTGAGTCGATCGTAGAACCGGCACGCGAAGGTGTCGCGATCCGCGGGCTGCTCCCGCCGCCGGGCGGCGTTGGCGCGACGGACGCCGGCATCCGACCAGAGCCGCTTCTGACACCGGCCGATCCCCTCGCCGGCCCGCGGGCAGGGCCAGGCCGCGAGGTCGATCCTGGTCCCCCGCGAGAACAGGAACACCGTGACTCGCCGATTGACCGCGTTGGCTTCGTCCCGGGCCTCCTTGTTGGCTGGGCTCCGGAAGGTCGTCGCTTCCGCGATGGAGAAGACCCGGAGCGGGTTGAACTCCCCGCAGCCCTGGAAATCCCCCCGGCCCTTGGGATCGGCCCCGCGGCCCAGAAACGACGCCGGCGCCACCGTGAAGGCGGCCCGGTCCTGATCGACCGCGATCGCGTCCATGTATCGCTGGAACAGCGTCAGCGCGGGACTGGTGCCCCCGGGCTCGACGACCCCACGCATCAGTCGGCCGGCCAGATCATCCTTCTTCCAGTCGTCCCGCCCCATCGGGTTCTGGAACAACTGGGTCCAGAGGTCGACCCGCCGGGTCAGGACCGCGAACAGCGCGGTCGCCCGCCGTCCACTCAGAAGCTTGTTGTAGCCCGCGTCGCCGGTCGGGTCGGCGTGACCGAAGATGGCCAGGGGGCTTTCCGGATTGGCCCGCACCAGCATCACCAACTCGGCCAGATCCTCGGTCATCGACGGCAGGATGAACGAGGAGTCGAAGGCAAAGTGATGATCGGCCAGTTCCCAGGAGGCGATCGGCCGGAGCGGCGCCCGGAGGGTGTTGTGCTCCTGATCGACGTCGGTGGGCGCGATGCTCAAGGCTCGCGAACCGGGAAAGGCCCCGACCGACCCGCCCGCGACCGGATCTAACATCCGTGCGCCCGCGCCAGGGCGGCCCGGGTGGCCGGTCCCACCTTGCCGTCGACCGGCAGACCCCGATCACACTGGAACTCCTCGACCGCCGACCGGAACTGGAGGGTCTGGAAATCGTCGCGGTCGCCGGCGTCGTACCCCAGGTTGTTGAGCCGTTCCCTGACCCCGGCGACCGTGTCGATCGGCTGGATGTGGCCGATCCGGACCGTGACCTCGATACCGTCGACGGTCATCGTGATCCGATCGTCGTTCGGCCCAATGGGAAGCTGCAGGGTGCCCTTCCCGACCATGGTCGGCCGGGCCCGCCCGTCGACGAGAACCTCGGCGGGCAGCGACTCCATCGGGGTGCCGTCCCAGCGCCGGAGGGCCAGACGCACCACCAACTCCGGAACGGTGACCTTGAACCGGTGCCGCTGCTCGGTGGCCCGGTCGACCTCGCGGACCTCGAGGGCGGGCACCGTGACCACGTCGCCCGCGGCCAGGATGTGCGGGTTGGGGTGCTTGGCCCGGAGCGCCCGATTCGCGGGATCATCCCAGAGGGGCGGATAGCCGCGGAACCCGCGCTGGGCCGCCACTCGACTCAGATGATCGCCCGGCGCGATCGGATGCTGGTCGGCCATCGGGGTCAGCTCTTGGCCGGCGCGCCCGCGTCGGCGCCCTGTAGTTCGACTTCCGCCAGCAGATGGCTGTCGGGGTCCTTGGGGTCGCCCGAGGGGCTTCCTTCCTTGGCACAGTAGGCGAGGTAGAGCCGCCAGAGATCGCCCGGCGAGAAGACGCTCGACCCGCCCATTGTCCCACCAAAATGGAACTGGGCCACCACGGGCTGGTCGTCCTGGGTGATGTCCCGGGACTGGCACCGGATGAAGACGCCCTCGACGAACTCGCGGCTGGCGCCGATCTGGAGCTTGCCGCCCTTCTCGCAGATCATGAAAAAATCGAAGGTCGCGTACTTGGACGCACTCGGCAACCGATCAACCTCCGCCTTCTTGTACGCCAGGTTGAACGACGTCTCGATCGTGTCGCCTACTCGCGCCTTGATTCGTTCCGCCATCGTCACCTCCCCGGCCAACCACGCCGCCGTTAGTCCCGACTGCCGTCGATGTCCGGCAGGCCGCTCCGCCGCATCGCGTCGACGAACATGCTCTGGTTGACGATCCGATGCCCTTCCTTGTCGCCGCCGCCATAGCCGAACGGAAACCGCTTCTTGAACCCG
>JAEUJH010000308.1 GCA_016794825.1 Gemmatimonadota bacterium | reverse complement strand
TGGTCAATCCCGCCACCCGCGACAAGCTGATCGAGGTGCACGGCTCGTGAGCACCGAACACTTCCCCCACACCTCGAAGCCGCCGGATCCGTCGCTCCGGGCGTTCCATCGGATCAACGCGCCCCACTACGACGTGGCCGTGGATTCGAGCGCCAACCGCCGCGGGAACAAGCGGCCCCCGTCGGGGCTGGCCAAGGAGTCGGGGGCTCGGGGACCGGAAGCGTTCAAGGACAGCGGCTTCCTCGAGCATTTCGCCAAGCTGGCGGCCAAGCTGCTCAAGGCAGGGTTGCTGGCCGTCCCGATCCTCGGCGGCGTGCTGGCGGCCGTCGACGAGGCGCTGAAGAAGCTGACCGGGACGAGTCCGATCGAGGAACTGTTCTCCGCCCTCGGCCGACTCGCCAGCTCCAGCGTCGAGGGTGCCTTGTTCGCCAAGATCCTCCGGTCGATCCCCGCCTGGGTCCCGGTCGGCCGACGGGGATACAAGGCCGAGTTCCGCTACGAGGAGGATGGGACCCCGCGAACGACCAACAAGGAGGAAGAGCGCGAGGTCGAGGGGTTCCTCACCGCGAGCTACATGATCCAGAACGACGTGGTCTTTACCCAGTGGGCCAAGTACCGCCACTGGGCGTTCCACGTCCTCCCGACGCCCGGGTACCGCTACCTGATCGGCGCCGGCAACATCCCCGATCCGAACGAGGAGGAGTTCCTCAAGAAGGACTCCTTCTCCAACGACCAGGCGTTCACCGAAGTGCTCCGGATCTACGGCCAGCAGCGCCCGGGAGGCGACGCCGACCGGGGGGCCCTGGAATGCCTGATGGACCTGGGCGCCATCGGCAAGGCGCCGGGCGACAACGGATTCCACGGCGTCCACTTCGCCAGCGTCTGGCCCCACTGGCCGATGGCGGGCGACTACTTCTGGGCCGCGGGGCGGTGGAGCTACGACTGCGCCCGGGCGGTGGCCCGCGGCAAGACCGAGTTGTATCCGACCCAGATCAACCCGATCAAGGCGTTCGCGACGTCCCGAGTGGAGGGAGTCAAGTTCCCCGAGAACGCCGCGTCGGTGCCGGCGGTCCGGTTTTTCTTCCTGGCCACCTCGGAGGGCGGCTTCCGCGACTTCCACACCGTGCCAGGCCGGAAGGGCCCGCCGAGCGAGCCGCACATCACCCTCCGCGATCGCGACTACGAGTTCATCGTCGACCTGCCGCCCCACGAGGAAGGCCGGAGCCCCTATCAGATCGGCGCGACCATCGATTTCCCGCTCAACACGCTCGTGCTCCGGCCCCGCCTCCTGATGCAGATCCGGAAGGCGCCGTTTACCATCGGCAACGTCAGTCCCAAGTTCGTCGACGGGCTCAAGATCCTCGACATCGAGCCCCGGATCGAAATTCTCCGGCCGCCCAAACCGACCGACCGCCCGAAGCAGGTCAAGATCACGGTTCCGCTGAGCAAGCTGCCGCCCGGCGATGCGCAGGCCAAGGAGCTGGTGGCCTTCGAGGTGTCGTTCGGCTGGCACGATCCGGCCGGCGAGGAAGTCAAGAACATGGTCCGGGTCCGCGCCTCGGTCCATTTCCCGAAGGTGTACAGTCAGTCCGGACCGGTCCGACTCGTCACCGGCATCAACGGGCGGTGGAACCTCCTGGCGCAGCAGATCGACCGGGGCGAGTCGGAACCACCGCAGAATCCGCCGCCGACCGATCCGCGGGTCATCCACGACGTGGTGATGTTCCTTCCGAAGGACGCCCCGGTGTCGGTGGTGGGCGGCGGGATCTGGTTCCACGGATTCGGCGAGTTCATGGAGGGCGAGACCCAGGCCACCCGACTGCTGTCGGTCGGCGGTTTGCTGATCAACGTCGATGACGAGACCAAGAAACGGCTCAAGGCCCTGCTCGACGACGCCCGCAAGCTGGTCAACGATCTCAAGGACGTGGGGCAGGACGTCAAGGAACCGAAGGAGAAGCTCCGTCGGGAACTCAAGAAGCGGATCGAGGAAGAGAAGGCCAAGGGCACCGACCCCAAGGTCCTGGCCGAACTGGAGCGGCAGCTCAACGGACTGGTGGACGGCCTGCCCGACACGCCCGACGGGCTCAAGGCCGCGCTGGCCGAACTCGACAAGCGGCTGGGCGGGCTGCTCGACATCTTCGACGGGATCGAGGAGTTCCTCAAGGTCACCGACGACTTCATCGGCGAACGGTTCGTGCCGGTCTGGCACGAGGACATCGACAACGAACAGAAGACCGGGGTCGAGGAGAGCAAACGGGTCTCGGCCATTGCCCGGACCATGTTCCTCCGGCCCACGCCGGTCATCAACCGCCACGACGAGCCGATGGGGTGGGTCGAGTTCATCGACGAGACCCGCGGCAACCTGGGGCGCGAGCCGATCGGCAACTTCATTGCCCCCGATCCCTCCCAGCTGGCCACGGCCGGCAAGCTGCTCGAGCTGGTCAAGACCCAGGGCCGGAACCCGATTCGGGTCCGGATGGTGGCGCCGCCGTTCACCCAGGCGGGGAGCGGCAACAACCTGGCTCGGCGGATCAACCCGCCCCAGAAGCGGTCCGACTACGAGTTCGAACTGGTGCTCGAAGTCCACGAGTTTCCGTTCCCGGCCCCGCGCAGCACCGACCCGGAGGTCAATTAGCCGGCTGGCCGCCGCCGGTCTATAATTCCGCCGATGGCTCTCCGGATTCCTAACGTCATGACGGGCCGCCCGTGAACTGCGCGGTGTGCCAGGCGTCGCTCTTTGCGGGCGACGTTTTCTGCGTCCGGTGCGGCACCCGGGTTCCCGCCGCGGTGGCCGCCGGGGAGCACTCCGGTCAGACCCGGT
>JAEUJH010000276.1 GCA_016794825.1 Gemmatimonadota bacterium | reverse complement strand
AAAGACTTGCGAGACAGTAGATGGCAAGGATCATTGCGGTGGCGAACCAAAAGGGCGGGGTGGGGAAGACCACTACCTCCGTCAACCTCGCGGCTTCGCTTGCCATCGCCGAACAGCGGACGCTCCTCATCGATGCCGACCCCCAGGCGAATGCCTCCAGCGGGGTGGGCCTGCCGCGCTCGACCGAACGGGCGTCCCTCTATGACGTGATCGTCGAGGGCCGGCCCGCGGAGGAGGTCGTCGTTCGGGATGCCGAGCTTCCCTTCCTCGCCACCCTGCCCTCGAGCCAGGACTTGGTCGGCGCGGAGCTCGAACTCGTCGGCCTCCCGGATCGGGAAACCCGGTTGCGGAAGGCGTTGGCGGCGATCGAGGGGTCGTATGATTTCATACTCATCGACTGCCCGCCGTCCCTCGGCCTCATCACCCTCAATGTCCTGACCGCCGCTCGGGGCGTCCTGATCCCGATTCAGTGCGAGTACTACGCGCTCGAGGGGATCTCCCAGCTCCTGAACACGATCCGGCTGGTGCAGCAGAATTTCAATCCGGACCTGGCCATCGAAGGCGTCCTGCTGACCATGTACGACGCCCGCCTCAATCTCTGCCGCCAGGTGGCGCAGGAGGCGAAGGAGTACTTCGGCGCCAAGGTCTTCAAGACGGTCATTCCCCGCAACGTCCGCCTGGCCGAGGCTCCGAGCTTCGGGAAGCCGATCCTGATGTACGACGTGCAGTCGGTCGGCGCGAAGAGCTACATCTCCGTCGCCCAGGAGTTGCTGAAGCGCGCCGGCCGCAGCGATGCGGCGATCTCCGCGGAGGACGCATGAGCGAGTCGCGACGGTTAGGCAGGGGCCTCGAGGCGCTGCTCGGCCCGATCTCCAAAGAGGAAGCCAAGGCCGAGGGCGCGTTGCGAGAGGTGCCGGTGACCGCCATCGAGCCGAACCGATACCAGCCCCGCCGGGAGTTCGCGCCCGAGGCGCTCCAGGAGCTGGCCGACTCGATCGCGGCGTCCGGGCTGCTCCAGCCGATCGTGGTCCGGTCGAAGCCGGGCAACCGGTTCGAACTGATCGCCGGGGAGCGGCGGTGGCGAGCCGTCCAGCGGCTCGGGTGGCAGAAGGTCCCCGTGGTCGTGAAGGAAGTCGACGACCAGGCGATGCTCACCCTGGCGTTGATCGAGAACCTCCAGCGGGACGACCTGTCGCCGATCGACGAAGCGCTCGGCTACGAACGGCTGGTCCGCGAGTTCTCGCTCTCCCAAGGCGAGGTGGCCCGCCTGGTCGGGCGGGATCGTGCAACCGTTTCGAACACCCTTCGTCTCCTCAAGCTGCCCGCCGACATTCAGACCTTGGTGCAGAAGGGTGCCCTGTCGGAGGGGCACGCCCGCGCCCTGCTGGGCCTGAGCGACGAACGGCAGATCTCCCGGATGGGTCAGGCTGCCGCCGAGCAGGGCTGGTCGGTTCGGGACCTCGAGGCCCGGGTCCGCGGCGAGGTGCCGGCGACCCGGCGCAAGGTGACCAAGGCGCCGGAACGAACCCAGGCCGCCGAGGTCCGCCGAGTCGAGGAAGCGCTCCGGGAACGACTCCAGACGGACGTCCGGGTAACGGCCCGCCGGAAGGGACGAGGGTTCGTGACCATCAGCTACTACTCCAACGAGGATCTCGCCCGGGTGCTCGAGTTGATCCTGGGCGAGCCGTTCGGCGGATGATTCGCGGTTCGAAGGGGGTGACGGTCACCATCCTCAAGGACGGTGAACTGGCCTCCTCGACGTTCCACGTCCCGATCTGGGTTTACCGGGTGGTGGTCGTGGCCGCCGTCGTGGTCGGGGTGCTGCTGGTGCTGGGCGCCGGCTTCTACGGACCGATTGCCCGGCAGGCCGCGCGGGTACCTGGTCTCGAGCGGGACGTCGAACGGCTGACGCTGGAGAACGGTCAGATCCGCCAGCTGGCTCAGGCCCTCGACAGCGTCGAGGCGAGCTACGATCAGCTTCGCCAGATGGTCGGGGCGGACATCGCGCCGGATCCGGTGCTGATCAGCGCCACGCTGCCGGTGGCGCCCACGATCGAGGTGGTTCCGCCGGCGCAGCGGCGGCGATACGAGCCCGGCTTGGGCGTGCCCCGGCATTGGCCGCTTGATCAGCGGGGCTACGTCACCCGAGGCCAGGTTCCGGCGGGGTCGCCGGACGAGGCGCATCCCGGGATCGACGTGGCCGTTCCGGTGGGAGCACTGGTCCGCGCCACGTCCGGTGGGACCGTGCTGCAGACCGGGGATGATCCCGAGTACGGCTTGTTCGTCCTGCTCCAACATCCGAGCGGGTATCAGTCGATGTACGGACACCTGTCCCGGGTGGTGGCCAACCAGGGGCAGCGGGTCCGAGCCGGCGAGGTCATCGGGCGGAGCGGCAACACCGGCCGCTCGTCGGCACCGCACCTCCATTTCGAGATTCGCCACAACGGTGTCACGGTCGATCCGATGACGCTGATCCGGGAGAACCGCTGATGGGCATCTTTTCGAACGGGCCGCAATCCGAGCCGGGCGCTCGGCGCCGAAGTGATCCCAATTCCGTCTCGATCATCGCGCCCGACATGGTGGTGACTGGTGATCTTCGGGCCGACGGCGTCGTTCGGATCGAGGGTCGGGTGGCCGGCAACGTCCAGGCGGCCAACCAGATCCTGCTGTCGCAGGGTGGCGTGGTCGAGGGCGACCTGATGACCCGCGAGGCGGTGCTGGCGGGAGAGGTCCACGGGACCGTGACGGCATCGGAGCGGGTCGAGGTTCAGACGACGGCCCAGGTCCACGGCGACATCGTGACGCCACGCCTTCTGATCCAGGAGGGCGGTCGACTGAACGGCCAGATCCGGATGGAGACCGGGGTGGAGGCTCCCAGTGCCTCGGCGTGACCGGCGTTCGAGTCTCGGATTGCTCGCGGTCGTCGCGGCCCTGACGGGATGCGGCGGTGGGGCCGCGAAGCCGGCGGGGTTCCGGGTCGCCCTGATCACGCCCGGTTCGATTGCCGACGCGGCGTGGAATGCCGGCGCGTACGCCGGCCTCCAGTGGATCAAGGATTCGCTCGGCGTCGAGGTGAGCCACCAGGAGGCAAGGACGCCGGGTGCCCAGGAAGAGGCGCTCAGGACCTACGCTGCCCAAGGGTACGATCTGGTGTTCGGCCACGGCTTCGAGTTCCAGCAGCCGGCCGAGCGGGTAACGACGGAACATCCGAAGACGGTGATCGTGGTGACGTCGGGCGAGCGGGTTCAAGGCAACGTGGCACCGCTGGTGTTCCGGATCGAGGAGGGAACATTCCTGGCGGGAATGATGGCGGGTGCGCTCTCCCGGACCGGCAAGATCGGGTTCGTGGGCGGGATCGAGCTGCCGCCGATTCGAAAGGGTTACGAGGGCTGGGCAAACGGTGCCCGCCGGATGAACGGCGCCATCGACTCGAAGGTGGCCTACCTCAACACCTTCGATGACGCCTCGGCGGGACGGGAGGCGGCGTTGGCGATGATCCGGTTGGGAGTCGACATGCTCCACCACAACGCCGACGAGGCCGCCAAGGGTCTGTTCCAGGCGGCGAAGGAAAGCCCCAACGTCTTCGTCTTCGGCGCCAACGCCGACCAGTCCGAACTGGCGCCGGAGCGCGTCTACGGTTCGGCGATCATCGATCTGCCCCGCGCCTTTCTGGCCGTGGCCAGAGAGGTGAAGGGCGGGACCTTTACCCCCAAGGTCGAGTCGTTCGGGCTGGCCGGCGGGGTGATTCGCTATCTGGCCAACCCGCGGGTGACGGTGCCGCCCGATCTCGAGGCCAAAGTGGCCGCGGCCCGGGACTCGATCGTGGCGGGGACCCTGCTCCCGGTTCCGCCGAGCTGACGATGACCACCGCCGCCCTCGGCGCCGTCACCGAGTACCTCGATCGGTTCCTGCGGATCCGCGAGGTTCCCGATTCGAGTGGAGCCGTCAACGGACTCCAGGTCGAGAACTCGGGATCGATCGGTGGGATCATCGCGGCCGTGGACGCATCGCAGGCCACGATCGACGCGGCCATTGCCGCAAAGGACCGGTTTGCGGCGCCGCCGTTACTCCTGGTGCATCACGGTCTCTTCTGGGATGGCAACCTCCCGGTGACGGGCCGACGGTACCGACGGATCGGGGCCCTCATCCGCCACGACATTCCCCTCTATTCGGCGCACATTCCGCTCGACGTGCATCCCGAAGTCGGCAACAACGCCGTCCTCGCCACCCAGCTCGGTCTGGTCGAGCAGCAGCCGTTCGACGACTACAAGGGGATTCCCATCGGCGTCCGGGGCGTGTTTTCCGACGGCGTCCGGCGGACGGAGCTGGTCAACCGACTCGATCAGCTGCTCGGGACGGCGTCGCGGCTCATCGAGGGCGGCCCGGAGGTCGTCCGCCGAGTTGGGGTCATTACCGGCGCGGCTGGGTCCCGGATTGCCGCGTGTCACGAAGCCGGCCTCGACACCTTCGTCACCGGCGAGGGGGCGCACCATACGTTCTTCGATGCCATGGAACTCGGCGTCAACGTGATCTACGCCGGTCACTATGCGACCGAGCAGGTGGGGGTCAAGGCGCTGGCGGACAAGGTGGGCCGCGCCTTCGGGCTGCCGCGCGAATTCCACCATCATCCCACGGGACTGTGACGAAGGTCCTCGAACTGGTCGGAATCGCCAAGCGGTTCGGCTCCGTCGTTGCTCTGGACGGAGCCGATTTCGTTCTCGCCCCCGGAGAGATCCACGGCCTCCTGGGCGAGAACGGCGCCGGCAAGTCGACCCTGATGCACCTGGCTTTTGGCCTCCATCAACCGGATGCCGGGGTGATCTCGGTTCGGGGAACGCCTCGCTCGATTCGATCGCCGCGGGAGGCGAAGGCGCTCGGGATCGGGATGGTCCACCAGCACTTCACGTCGGTTCCGGCGCTCTCGATTCGGGAAAATCTCTGGCTGGCCGCCGGCCGCCATGGCGCCCCGGTTGGCGATCCACCAGTCGGGGACAGCGGGACCTCGGCCGCGGAACGGCTCCGGGCCCGGCTCTGGGCTGGCCTCGATCCGGACCGGTCCGCTCACG
>JAEUJH010000243.1 GCA_016794825.1 Gemmatimonadota bacterium | reverse complement strand
GGAATTCTCGATGGCGTGGCCGCCTTCGATCCCGATCAGCGACGCGATCTTCCCTTCGCGATGGATCCGGACGATGTCGTCGGCGGTGGTGGCAAACGCCAGCGACGGCGATCGAGCCACCATCCGGTGGATGACGTCGATTTCCTCGAGCGCAAACCGGGCGGCGCCCTGGCCCATGAACGACGACGGCACGTACGCCGCCCAGAACTGGCCCCCGACCTGTCCGGCCTTGAGCCGGGGAACGTCCGTGTCGAGGCTCGGAATCCCGCGGTCGGGGTCCATCCGGGCCAAATCGCCGCGGCCGTCGGACAGGATGCCCGACGCGAGGTCGTTGTGGGTGTCGATCATCGGCACTTCGCGATGGAGCCGGCGGGCCCGTTCGAGCAGGGCCACCGAGTCAGGGCGCTGAGCCAGCGCCGGCGCGGTCAGCGCGGCGGCCAGGGCCAGGGACAGGAGCGGGATGGACTTCATGGGAGTGCCCGGGAGTTGAACGGCTCGAATGTAGGCCCGGACAAGCGCCGATGCCATTCTCGGGTGCTATCTTGCGATCGAATCGACGCACTGGTGGGTGAATGACGGAACCGGAATCATCGACCGGCATCGTCCGGGTCGGGACCTTCGGGGCGTTCTATCAGCGGTTCGACGAACTCCTCGACATGTCGACGAGCCTGGCGACGTATTTCATCCACTCCCGGCGGTGGCGCGAGAACCACGACGCCACCCTCAAGGCGTTCCTCAAGCGCGGTGGAACGCTCGAGGTCTTCCTGCCCGATCTCGAGCACCACGAGCTGATGTTCTCGCTGGTCCGCCACTTCGACGACGGGCCGCTGATTCCGAGTCTGGTGGCCGACGCCTATCGGTATTTCGGCCGGCTGGCGCGCGACTTCGGCCAACCGACCGAGATCTGGCTCTTCAACAAGTATCCCACCTACTCGTTCTACCGCTTCGACCGGCAGGCCGTGATCGCGATGTACTCGAACGTGGCGGCCAAGAAGGAACTGCCGGCGTTCGAGGTGGCCATGGATTCGTCGTTCGGAACCTTCCTGGCGGCCGACATCGACGACCTCAAGAAGGAATGCCGGCGCCGCGCCCCCAACGATCTCGACGACATCATCCGCGCCGCTCCCGCCGGACCGACCTACTGGGACCAGGATCTCTCGGACGAATGACCGGCGTCGAGCCGCGCCGGAAAGCGCGGCTCGACGGAAGTCGTCGGGTCTGGATCAGGGCCGGTAGCCGGTTTCCTGCTGGAGCCGGGCCAGTTCCGCCTGGAGGGTGGGGAGCACGGCCCGGCCGGCCGGGGTGTCGATCAGGTTGGTCATCTCGAACGGATCGGTGGCGAGGTCGTACAGCTCGTCCATGCCGGGCAGTTCGGGGTAGTGGATGTACTTGTACCGCTCGGTCCGGACGGCCTGGTAGCCCATGTTCCGGATCCGGGGAAAGACGGCGTCGCTGTAGTACTCGATCAGGACCGAGGTGCGCCACGCCGAGTCGGTACCCCGCAGCACCGGGACCAGCGAGGTGCCGTGACGAGCCACGGAATCCGGCGCGCCGGCCAGGGCCAGGACGGTCGAGGCGAGGTCGATGGTCTGGACCATCTGCGGCGGCGTGGCGCCGGCCCGGGCCACCGGCGGGTATCGGATGATCAGGGGGATCCGGATCGTCTCCTCGTAGGCCAGGCGGCGCTCGTCATTGAGCTGGTGCTCGCCGTAGAAGTAGCCGTGGTCGCTGGTGACGATGAACACGGTCCGGTCGTACTCGCCGATGGCCTTGAGCTTTTCCACCAGCCGGCCGACGCTCTCGTCGACGCCGAGGAGCATCTCGAGGCGGTCGCGGACGTCCTGATCGGGCGTTCCCGTGGTCGGGCCGAGCGGGGTGACGCCGTCGAGTGGGCGGAGGAGCGCCGGTTTGCCCTCGACCGGACCGGCGGCATTGGGGCGACGGGGCACGGTGGCCGTGGCGTAGCGGCCCCGATGGCGAGGCGCGGGAATGAACCCTTCGGCCTGCCCGGCCACGGCGCCGGTGCTGCCGTCGTCGCGCTGGACCACGTTGGGGTGGAGCGCCTTGTGGGCCAGGAAGACGAGGAACGGACCGGACCGCGCCCGCTCGACGAACTCGACGGCGTGGTCGGTCAGGAGATCGGTGACGTAGCCCCGCTCCTGCCGCCGGGTTCCGTCGACGTTGAAGAACGGGTCGATTGCCTCGCCTTGACCCTTCATGGCCACCCAGTGGGTAAAGCCGGGCCGCGGGTTGTCGTCGTTCCCCATGTGCCATTTGCCGAAGAAGCCGGTCTGATAGCCGGCGCGCGCCAGCGGGCGGGCAAAGGTCTCGAGCCGGTGACTGGTCGAGTCGCGGGCGGTGTTGTCGATGATGCCGTTGGTGTGGGCGTACTGCCCGGTGAGGATGGCGGCCCGGCTCGGGGAACAGAGCGGCGTGGTGGCAAACGCGTTCCGGAACCGGACGCCCTCGCGGGCCAGCTGGTCGATGTTCGGCGTCTCCGCAAACGGGTGGCCCTCGATGCCGAGATCGTCCCAGCGGAGATCGTCGACCAGGATCAGGACGACGTTGGGCGGGCGGTCGGCCGGGCGCGACGGCGCGCCGCACCCGGCGGCCCCGAGCAGGACGGCCGCGGCGATCGCGGCGCGAGCCGCCACCTAACGCTCTCCGCGGGTCGGCACCGCCATCGTGGGCAGGACGAGACGGGAGGCCCGGGCGCCGCCCCGGAGGATCGTCAGCGTGGGGACCTGGCCGGCCGGAACCTGGGCAAAGTGATCCCGGTCGGCCCCGGCAATGGCGACCCGGACTCTGGATCCGGCCGTGAACCGGTGGCTGACCGGGAGGAGGTCGACCCAGATCGAGTCCGGCCGTCCCGGTTCGAGTGGACGGGCGTCGGCGGCGCGGCCGCTCCGATACGGAGTCGGTTGCCGGTACGGCGCCGCGCCGGGTCGGAGGGCGCGGTGCCGCGCCCGGACGACGCCTTCGGTGACGTACCCCACGTGCCCATCGGGGAAGACCTCCTCCAGGTACACGAGCAGTCCCGCGTCGTCGGTGGACGCCGTCAACCAGATCGTGGCCGACGGATGACCGGTCACCTCGACGTCGCGCGTCAGCGGCGGGGTGTCGTAGGTCAGCAGCTTGCGGTCGGCCTCGGCCCGGTCGGGATACTGCGCTCCAATCCCGCCGAGGAGGGTGTTCCAGCGGGCTCGGCCACCGGTGCCGGCGGTGGTGTCGACCTGGTAGGGATCGGCGCCCGGGGCGCCGGCCGTCGGCGTCATCGCTCCGTCGGCGGCGAGGTACCAGGTACGCCGAGTGGCGCCCGGCGGGGGCCAGGTCCGGGCGGTCTTCCACCGTTCCTCGCCCATGGTGTAGTACCGGACGAGCGGTTCCCGGTCGGCGCCGTTCCGGACGCCCTTCAGGTGGAAATCGAAGAACTGAAGGAGGTCGGGGTTCCGGTCGAACGACGAGATCCGGGCGGCGCGATCGCGCGGGGTGAAGTAGTAGCGACCGCCATGCGACCACGGGCCGAGCAGGAGTCGGCTCCCGGGCGTCTTGATCGTCAGGAACCGTTTGATCGAGCCGTAGGGATAGCCGCCGTCCCACCAGCCCGACACGCTGTAGGTCGCCGCGCCGGAGCCGGCGATGCGACGCCAGTGCGTGTGAGTGCTGGTGGCGTCGATGGTGAGGCCGTTCGTGCCGCTCGCGTCGCGGGAGTCCATCCGGCCCGCCAATCCGTCGACCCGATAGTTGTCCCGATGCTCGGCCACGGCGGCGCGGAGCAAGGTGCCGTCGGGGTCCTCGTCGGTCGGCCGGACCCCCAGCGATCCGGGCGGACGGCGCGACGCCGGCACCTCCTGGCGGTCCATCTGCGCGACGATGGTGCCCCAGTCGCGGACGAAGAAGGTGAGTTCGAGTCCGCCGGGCGCCACGATGTCGGCGTAGGCGTCGAAGAGGGCGTAGAGGGGCGCGATCGCCTTGACCGCCGGGTGCTGATTGACGAGCAGCAGGTCCGCCGTGGTGCCGACGTAGGACACGCCGAGGGCGCCGATCCGGCCGCTCGACCAGGCCTGGGCCACCACCCACTCGGCCAGATCCCAGCCATCGCGCACTTCGGGCTCGTCGAACTCCGCCCGCCGCTTGCCGAACGACGCGCCCGAGCCGCGGACGTCGACCACGAGGTAGGCGTACCCACGGGTGACGAAGTAAGCGACGTCGGGGCGGATCCGGTCCAATGAATCGGCCGCCCACTTGAAGGACCGTTGGTAGCGGGTCTGCTCGATCAGCGTCGGCAGCTTCGTTCCGGCTGGGAGCTCGGCCGGGAGGAACACGTCGACGGCGAGGCGGACTCCATCGCGCATCGGAACGTAGACCGACCGGCGGGCGACCCCGCCGAACGTGGCGGGTGGTCGCGGCGTGGCTGGGCGGGTGGTCCACCAGCCGCTGTCCGGGGCCGCCTGCGCGGCCACCGGGGTCCAGGCCGCGGTCAGCATGACGAGCGATCGGATCACGAATCCGCGAACGGTCATCGGGGTCTCGGGAGTCGGGTATCGACGGGCGTTGTTTTCATTGGGGGACGGGCCCGACGCCAGCCGGATTGGTCGGGTCCGGAACGGCGACGGAAGCGCGCCTCAGGTTCACGAAACATACCACTTCGGCAACTTCGGTCACTCGGCGGGCCGGATCGGCCGCACGCCGGAGCCGTCGGGAGGCAGGGCAAAACCGGAAGCCCCTGCGTCGTGGCCGAGGAACGCGAACCGCCCCGATGGCGAGATGGTGACGGCGCGGGGGCGCGGCCCCGTCCGGATCGGACCTCCCGGGAGTCGTTCGAGCCCGCCGCTGGCCAAATCGACTTGCCACCCCGACAGGTCGTTCGAGTCCCGATTGGCTACCAGCAGCAGCCGGCCGGTCGGGCTGATGACGGGCCAGATTGGTCGGGTCCCAGTCGCGAAGGGCGATCCAGCGACCGGTGCGAGGGTTCCAGAGACGGGGTCAATCCGGTAGGCCGATAGGCTCGCGGCTTTTTCATTTGCGAGGTACCCGAACCGACCGTCGGGAGAGATCACGAACTGGAACGGTCGCCGGCCTGCCCGGAATGGCGCGCCGGGCAACGGGTCCAGGGAGCCGGTCTTGGGGTCGATCCGATAGGCGGAGAGATCGTTCGATCGCTGGTTCGGGACATAGACCCAAGGACCGTCGGGATGAACGGTGACGAAGCGGGGGTCCTTGCCGGCCGGGAACGGCGACCCCTGGACCGGGGTCAGTGTCCCGGTGTCGGGGTCGACGCGGTATCCGCTCACCACCCGACCGCCTTCGTGGGCGGTGTACAGGAAGGAACCGCTCGGGTCGATCATGGCCGAGCGAGGGAAGGGCGCCGAGGGCGCCGGCGATCCGGGGCAGGGGCATAGCGCCCCGGTAGCCGGGTCGAGTCGGAGCGTGGCGATCGCTCCGCCGCCGGCAAGCGACACGAACCCGAAGCGGCCGAGCGGGTCGAAGCGGATGTTCCGCGGATTGGGCCCGACATTGAACGGGGAGCCGGGGACCGGGGAAAGCGCCCCGTGCTCGGGCTCGATCTGCCAGCCGTCGAGCGTCCCCGATTCCCAGTTGGCTGCGTAGAGAAAGCGCCCGCCGGGGGCAATGGTCAGGGCGCGCGGCCGGCGGCCGGCGGAGATCGGGGAGGCGGGGATGGGGGTCAGCTGGCCCGATGTCGGGTCGATGGCGTAGGCGACGACGGTATTGGCCCACCAGTCGGCAAGGTAGAGGAACCGCTCCGACGGATGCACGACGAGCAGCCTGGGCCCGAGCCGTTCGGCGAGGTAGTCGAGCCGATCCATCAGAGGCCGAGGGCTTCGAGGTGCCGCTCGAGGGTCGAGGCGGGCCAGTTGCCGACGAAGACCCGCGGCAGTCGATACGGATCGGAATCGGGGAACACCAAATCGCAGCCGGTCGTGCAGGCGCAGCGATACCCAGCGGCCTCGACCATGTCCCTGGAGCGGGCCGCGCGACCATAGGGATAGGCGAACGAGGTGACGGGATGGTGCAGGAGGGATTCCAGCGCCGCTTTGGCGCCGGCAATCTCCTCGCGCCGGCGGGTCGGTGTCAGTCCCGTGAGCGTCGGGTGACTCACCGTGTGGGCTCCGAAGGCCAAGGTCGGGTCGTCGCGAAGCCGGGTCACCGCAGCGGCCGTGAGCGGGAGGTCGGTGGGTCGGGGCGCGGCGTCGATCTCGGCCCATTGCCGGATCCAGTCGACGAGGGCGGTCCGCTCGGGGTCGGAGCGCTCCTTGAGAAGGTCGTGCACGGCGCGAAAGACTCGGTGCCGTTCGGTCGGTGCCTCGACCCTCCAGTTCCACCCGCGAAAACGAGCGGCATCCGCGGGCTCGAGGCGTGCTGCGCTGCCGAGCGACCAACTCCCCGTCCCGTCGGGGAGCGTCAGCCGGTCGGGCAACCGGCCGGGTTCGAGCAACGCCCTGACCAGGGTGTCCCACCAGAATGCCCGGGCGCCGTCGAGCATGCCCGTGACCAGGAAGGCCGTCGCCGTCAGCCCGGCCGCCGCGAGGATCGGATGGGCGATGTCGAGGACGTCGCGATAGCCATCGTCGAACGTGATGGCAACCGCCCGTGGCGGGTGGCGCCGCTCGGCGATCGTGCGGAGCGGCGTTGGAACGAAGCGATCCCGCACCATGGCGATCTGCTCGGCAAACCGCTCGGGCGACACCGCGTGGTCGAACGGGTCGGCCGGGAGGTCGGCGACGCGATGGTATCGAAGGATGGCCGCCTTCGGTCGGGACCGATGGCGCCAGTGGCGGAAGCGGGCGACCACGCCGGCGGGTCGGTCGCGAGGGCCGTTCATGGCGCGAATCTACTCGGTCGCGGCCAGCCCGGAAGCGACTCCGGGGTCCGGTCCCGGGGGGCCGCTGCCGCTCCCGGATTCCGAGGTTCGCCGCGGCGGAGTACCTTCCGCCATTCAAACGCTCCTCCGGGTGCGCATGGCATGGTTGCCCGAACTCAGACGGGAACGGACCTTCCGGAACCGGGAAGGCGAGGCTGGTTTCGACGTGACGCTCCGGCGCGCGACTCGGCCGGGGGCGTCCGCATTGGTCCGGATCCGCAACGAAGCCCGCAAGATCGAAACGTGCCTCGGGTCCATCCTGCCGTCGTTCGACGAGATCGTGGTGGTCGACAACGGCAGCGATGACGAGACCGTCGCGCTGGTGACCCGGTTCAAGGAACGAGCCGACCCCTCGAACAAGATCCAGATCCACTCGTATCCCTTCCGGCTGGCGCGGTTTGGGCCGGAGCACGAGGGCGTGGCCGCCGACTCGGTTCGCAGCGCGGTCCATTTCAGCAACTGGGCCCTGTCGCATTGCACCCGGACGACGGTGTGCAAGTGGGACGGCGACATGGTCCTCTTGAAGGCCGCGCGGGAGGCATTCGACCGAGTGCTCCGGCGGGGTCGACTCGAGGTCTGGGCCATTGCCGGGCAGACCATCTACCGAGATCTCTCGGGCGATCTGTGGGAGGCGATCGGCGAAGTGAATCGCGAGGTCGAGATCTTTCCCAACGGATGGGGGTGCCGCTTCGAAAAGCGGCGCCACTGGGAGCGGTTGGCCCGCCCCCGCCTGCTGCCGCGCCACGACCTGGAGTCGGTGGTGTTCGCCGAACTCAAATTCGTCGACGAGGACGAATTCGATCACTGGTCGACGACGGACTGGCCCAGTCCCCGCAAGCGCCGTGAATGGGAGAACTTCCAGGCGGTCAGGGAGGGCCGGCTCGATTCGAGGCGGTTTCGCCGCCTGCCCCGCGGCTTTCTCGACGACCAGTTGGCATGAACCTCGGTCGAACGGTCGGTGGGTGGGTGCGCGAGGCCAAACGAGGGCTGGGATACTACCGGCTCCGGGCAAGCCTGTTCGCGCCGCGGTTCGACCGGGCCCTTCGGCCGACGGACGTCTTCCTGGTTGGGCATCCCAAGTCGGGCAACACCTGGCTCGCGTACATGCTTGCGGTGCTTGCTGCCCAGGACGACGGGGACGACATCACCCTGGCGAACGTGGGCCGATTCGTGCCATTCGTGCACGGGCGGGACCATCGAATCGAGGGGTACGAGCACCTGCCGGACCCTCGGGTCTTTCGGAACGAGTATCCGCTCTATGCGGATCGCTACCCGAAGACCATCTATCTCGTGCGCGACCCGCGAGCGGTCCTGCCGTCACTCTGGGAGATGTACCGGACCATGCGGGGCGATCGGACGCTTGGGTTCGAGCGGTTCTTGGAGCAGTACCTCCAACGACGAGGGGTCTTCCGTCACTGGAACAGTGAACTGGTTCGCTGGGACCGTCAGGTCGACGCGGCGCTGCGGCGGGCCGATGGCGACCCACGATTCCAGGTCGTCCGGTACGAGTCGATGGTGGCCGATCGCCGCGCCGTGTTGGTGTCCCTGGCGGCGCTCCTGGGGCTCGAGCCGCCGGAGACCCGGATCGATCAGGCCGTCGAGCGGGGAAGTTTCGAGGCCATGCGCGACTTGGAGGACCGTCACGGCGCCGAGGCGTATCTGGGGCGCGCGGAGGGGACCGGTCGGTTCGTCCGCAAGGGGGCGACGGATGGGTGGCGCGATGAACTCTCCGTCGCGGCGATCGCGCGGATCGAGGCCGAACTCGGTTGGGCCATGCGTCGGGCGGGATACCTCGCGTGAGGCTGGTGGCGGTGACGACCGTGGCGCCTTGGCCGGTGAGGGGTGGCTTCTCGTTGCGTTCGGCGCGACTGCTGGAACACCTCGCGCTGGAATGGGATCTGCACCTGGTGATCGCGACCTCAGGTCCGGTTCAGCCCTCGGCGCCCCCGCTGGAAGGCGGCCGTCACCGCGTTACCTGGGTCCGCCTGGCGCGGCCTCTCGGTGCGGTCCCCAGCGGCGGCACGGATCCGGACCGGAGGCGGGTCGACGAATCGGTGCGGGCCATCGTGTCGCGCGAATCCGCCGACGCGGTGCTGCTGTGGCCTGGTGCCGAGTTCCTCGCCTTTGCGGGGACGGGGTTGCCACCGGTCGTGGTCGATCGAGTCGACTCGGCAACCGCGGAGCGCCTTCGGGGGTTGCGCCGGGCACCGGGCGGATGGTGGCGGTTGGGGCCGACCGCCTGGTATGAGCGCCGAATCGTGAGGTCGGCAGCGTGGACCGCGGCCGCCGGGGCCAGCGACGCCCGCTGGCTCGAGTGGCTCGGCGGTCGGCCGGTTCCGGTCATCGTCAACGGGGTGGCCGCGGCGCAAACGCCCGACTTCAATGCCGAGAGCCCGTTTCCGTCGGTCGCCTTCACGGGCACGCTCGACTATCCACCGAACGTCGACGCCACCCGGGTCCTCGTCCATCGAGTCTGGCCCGCGGTACGGCGCCGGATCGCGACGGCTCGGCTGGTGATCGCGGGCCGGCGGCCGAGTCGGAAGGTCCTGGCTCTCGGGGCGACCCCCGGTGTCGAGATCCGACCCGACTTGGACGACCTGAATCCCGTCCTCCGGGCCAGTTGGCTCGCGGTAGCGCCGATGCGGACCGGCACCGGCGTCAAGAACAAAGTGCTCGAAGCCTGGGCGGTGGGGCGACCGGTGGTGATGACCGAACTGGCGGCCAACGGACTGGACCTGACGCCGGGCCTCGCGGGCCTGGTCACCAGGGGCTGGGACGCGATGGCGAGTCGGATTGCAGAGTTGCTCGAAGACCGACCGCGCCGCCAGGCCCTGGGCCAACTGGCGCTCGAGACGGCGGCATCGCGTCACCGATGGGATCTGGCCGCGAGGAGCCTGTCGATCCTACTCCGGGCGGCGGCCGGTCAGCCATGACAGGCGAGGCCACCGCAGGCCGTCGACCTCGATCTCCGTCCGAACCTGGTTGAGGCACTGAAACACCGCGCACCGGGCGTCGATCCCGATCTGCGGATGAAGTTCGCGGTAGGCATACTTCCAGCAGATCTGGTCGGAGTCGGGTTTTGCCGTGAGTCGGTCGGCCCAGCGGCGGGCCTCCGTGAACGCCTCGATCAGCGCCTGGCGCCGCCCGATCCACAGGCCGGAATTCAGGTAGTGGAACGGTCGCGGAGCGACCATCCGCTCGAACGGGAAGATCGGGGCCGCCTCGCGAGGCCAGGGGTTCTTTTCGGCGTTGAACAGGACCGGGGCAGGCTGCTGATTGAATCGGGCCACGATGACGGCTGGGGGCAGGATCAGCAGGACGTCCGAGGAGTCGGCGCCGAGGATCAGCTCGGCCTGCGTCCCGGCGAGGAACTCGAGGGTCAGGTCGAGCTTCATCCGGTTCGTCCACTCGCTTCCGCGGTCCCGGCCCAATACCGTGTACGGCAAGCCGCGGTGGTCGAGGGAGCGTTCGAACGTCCCCAGCGGATGGCCGCGACGGGAAACGATCGCGTTCGGGCTGCCGGAGTTCCACGTGATGATCGCCAGGCCCGTCGGGAGGTCGAAGCGGCTGGTCCCCGCCATGACCCGTCGACGGATCGACGGCCACCACGGACTCTCGTCGCTGGTACCGGGGGCATGCACGATGGCGGGCAGCGTGCGATGAACTCGGTTGACGATCCGAGGGGCGTCCCCCGTCACCTCGTCCTTCGTCAAGACGATTCGACCGCGACCCTTGGGCTCCGCCCCGGGGTATCGACGACGGCCTGGACCGGAAGGTCGTCGACGCCTCGCCAGACCGCGGGGTCCTCGTCGAACCGGGGCAGGGCCGGGGCGATTCCACGGCGAGCATTGGCGTGCCAGGCCCAGAGGAGGGCCCACTTCAGGAACGTCGCGTAGGATTGGATCGCGCAGAAGGCCAGGCCCCTCGTTCCGTCGAGGACGCCAAGCTGCAGGAAGTACGTTCGGACGAAACGCCAGAGCGGGCGAACGGCGATGCCGGAGATCCTCGGAGGGACGTCGTCCCGCCAGGACTGCGCCGCACCCCAATAGCCGTACCGGGCGATCCGGCGGGTGTAATCGTGGTAGCACTCGATCATGAAGTGGTCGAGTCGGTTCGCCAAGAGGGGCGCCGGACCCGCCGCCGTGAGTCGGGCGTGGACCCGAACGTTGGAGTAGCGGGCGCGAGTTCGGCGTGCCAGGCGAACCACCCGGTCGTTCTGCCATCCGGAATACCGGAGCTCCCGACCGAGTACGAAAGTCCGGCGGCGAATCGTAAAGGCGTCGGCGACCGGGTTCGAACCAACGACGGCGAGGATTTCATCGGCCAACGGACCGGGACAGCGTTCATCCGCGTCCAGGACGATGATCCATTCCGTGGTCGCCTGATTGATGGCCCAGTTTCGCTGCGACCCGTCGCCGAAGTACTCGCGTTGAAAGACTCGAACCTTGGGGTTCGCGCGGGCCAACTCGACTGTCCGATCAGTGGAGAACGAATCGACCACGATGAGCTCGTCGCACCAGTCCAGGCTTGCCAGACAAGGGCCGATGTTGGCTGCTTCGTTGTACGTCGCCACGATACCGGTCACCCGTTGGCGCGGAGACATGCTTACTCGATATGGTCGGGGTGATTGGACTCAAAATCGGTCACTCCAACCTATCGCGCGATCCGTGATCGGACCAGAGGCCGGGAAGTGATCGAACCGACCCCCCCGCCGCCCGGGCCCCTCCAGTCGACTCCGGTGCTCGGCGATCGCAGCGGGGTCGCGGCATGGCTCCAGTACCTGGGGTATCGAACCGCGGTCGGATCGCTGGTCCGACTTTCGGAGTCGGGACAACGAACGGTCGAAGGACTGCTGGCGGCCCTGGCCTACCGCGTCGACCGGCGCCACTCCAACGCGGCGCGTCGTTTTCTCGCCGCCGCCCTGCCCGAGGTGTCGGCGGCCGAGCGGGAGGCCCTGGTTCGTTCGAGCTGGCGCCATCTCGCCCGCGTCGTCGTCGAGGATGCCGGGTTCAATCGGGCCGTCCTGGGCCGGGGGCTCCGGGAGCATTTCGAGGTGGAGTGGCGAGCGGATGTCCGCGAGGCGCTCGCCGAGGGGCGCGGTGGGTTCTTCGTAGTCCCGCACGTCGGGATGTGGGAAGCGGTGCCGGCCATCGGCGTGGCGCTCGGATTCTCGCCGGCGTTCGTCGTCTCGAGGCCGCCTCGCAACCGCCCTCTGTCGCGCTACGCTCAACGCGTGCGCGAGGCGCGAGGGTACGGACTGATTCACCGGCACGGCGCCATCGAGCGGGTCGTCGAGGCAGTCCGGGCCGGTGCCTGGGTCGGGCTGATGCTCGATCAGCGGGCCCGCGGCAAGACGGTCATCGCGCCGTTTTTCGGGCGAGCGGCCCACTGTGAGCGGGCCGTTCCCGTGCTGGTGCGCCGCCTTGCTCGACCGGTCGTGCTCGCGGCCTGCTACCTCACCGAGCGGCCATTCCACTACCGGGTGGCTTTCGACCGGGTTCTTTGGCCGGCCGACCTGCGAACCCGGGATCCGGTCGAAATCGCGACGGCCCTGAACGAGGGGATGGAGCGACTGATTCTCGGAGCGGTCGACCAGTATCACTGGCTCCACGATCGCTATCGGGGCGCGCCTCCGGGCTGAAGGCACCGGGGTCGAGGACCGAGGCGAGGGAGTTCGGCGCCGGGCGATCTACTTGGCGGAGCCGGTCCACCGCGAAACCCACCGGCGTCCCCGGACCCGAAGGCGCCCCCGGAAGTGAAACACCCGGGTGTGGAGTTGGTACAGGGCGGTATCGAGCCAGGGGACGGGGGCGGGTTGGTGATACGCCTCCAGGAGGATCCTCCGGTGCTCGGGGTCGAACAGCGGAATCCGACCCAACTCGCGGACTCGGATCGCCCGACCGATGACCCGCCCGATTCGGGTCCGATCCAAATCGACCACGTGCACGGTGGGATGGGGATCGGGCCACGGCCAGAGGAGCAGATTCCCGGCGGTGAGATCACGATGCCAGATCCCGGCCCGGTGAAGCGAACGAACGAACCCACCGAGGGCCCGGATCGTTCCCTCGACGTCGAGGTTGGCGAGGCCGGGGTCCGGTCGCCGGCGGCGGAGCGCGTCGACCAGTCGGCGGAACTCGATTGCCCCTTCGAGATGGCGAGCCACGAAGAAACTCGACCGACCGTCGGGCTCACCGTCCGGCGAAAGGACCAAGATCGGTTCCGGCGTCGGGATCCCGGCCTCGGTGAGGGCCATGGCGGCGTTCCACGCCCGCTCGGCCCGGGTGTCGCCGCGCCACCAGCGATCGAGTCGCGCGCGGAAGGAGCGCGCGGGAAACTCCTTGATCGCGACGTCGAGGGAGCCTTGGTCGACATCGAGCCGGACGCGGCCCGTGGCGCTCGAGCGGCCCTCGATGCGATGGGTCCATCGCGTCGGGTCGAGGATCTGGGCAGCGGCTCGGGCCACGTTTTTGTCGGTCAGTGGTCCGCCGGCAAACCAGGCCCCCGTGCCCGCTCGATATCCGGTCCCCGCGACGGGGCGAAGCGCCGCGACTGGGACGACTGAGCCAAGGTCACCCAGGATCGGCCACTCCGCGTGACTGCCGGGCCACCCATCCGTAACTGACCGCGGCCAGCGCCGCGAACATCGCGATTCCGATCCATCGCGCCACGCCCTCGAACCCGGGGCCGACCAGCCCGAGCGGGGCCGCGTCGTTGGTGGCCACGATCAACCCGGCGTTGAGGACCCCGAGGAGGCTCTCGCCGACGATCAAGCCGGACGCGAGCAGCACCCCGAACCGGATTGCCATCTCGGCGTTGGCGGTCCGAGCCATGGCCCGGTTGTAGAACCAGCCCGCCACCGCGCCGACGATGACCGGTTGGGTGGCGTCCATCGGGAGGTAGATCCCGATCCCGATGGCCAGCGGCGACAGCCGGAGCAGCTTGGCCCAGCCGAGGAACTCGTCGACGATGATCGCGCCGACGCCCACCAGGGCGCCGATCCCGATCAGGTTCCAGTCGAGTTCGGCGTTGAGGACCCCTCGGGCCAGGGTCGAGATCAGGGCCGCCTGCGGCGCCGGGAGCGGCTCGGCCGCGATGGCGGACCGGTTGGGGTCGCCGGGGAAGCCGTAGGCCTGGTTGAGGAGATCCAGAATGGGCGGGATGACCAGGGAGCCCGCGATGACGCCGACGATCAGGGCGGCCTGCTGCCGCCAGGGCGACGCGCCGACCAGTTGACCGGTCTTGAGGTCCTGGAGGTTGTCGTTGGAAATCGTGGCGATCGAAAAGACGATCGACACGCCGAACAGCGCGAACGCCACCAGGGCGCTGGTGGCGTCGGGCCCGAGCTTGGGCTGCACGAACACGGCCAGCAGGAGCGCGGCGGAGACGGTGGCCAGGATCCCGATGCCGGACACCGGACTGTTGGACGCGCCGATCAGGCCCGCCATGTAGCCGGCCACCGTCGCCACGAAGGCGCCGATCAGGAGCGTGAAGAAGACGCCGCCCAGGACGAGGGGCCACTTGACCGCGGCCAGCGGGCTCGCGCCGATGAAGTCGGCCAGGAGCCAGCCGATCATCAGGAGGCACCCGGCGCTCAGCGCCGCGATCAGGCCGAGGGACAGGTCGCGATCGTTGCTTTCGCCGGTGCGGGCGGCGGCGCCGGCCCGCGCCGTGGCGGCGATCCCGCTGGCCACCGGGCCGACCAGCTTGAGGAGGCTCCAGATGGCGGCGGCGCCGATCGTGCCGGCGCCGATGAAACGGACCTTGGTGCGCCAGACCGTTTGGGCGATCTCGGCGACGTCGCCCGGCAGGCCGGCGCTCAGAATGGGCGTGGCGACGCCCCACGCGATGATCAATCCGGCCAGCATGGCCATGCCCACGGAAATGCCGACCAGGTGGCCCGCCCCGAACAGCGCCAGCGAAAACCCGAGCGTCACCCCGCTCGCGCCGGACCCGACCCGGAAGAACTGCACCAGGTTTGCCGCCGCCAGGCCGGTGGCGGTGACGATCTGGGCCCCCGCCGCCACCAGCGCCCCGGCCAGGACGATGAGCGGCCCCCGCTTCCGTTCGATGGCGTTGGGCGAGGCCTCGTCGCCGGTGGCGCCGACCTTGAGCACCTCGGCCGCGGCCACGCCTTCGGGATAGGGAAGCGGCGAGTTGACCACCAGCGCCCGGCGGAGCGGGATCGAGAAGAGCACGCCGAGGATGCCGCCCAGCGAGCAGATCAGGAACGTGGTCAGGAAGGGAAAGCCGCGCCACCAGCCCACCATGATGAGACCGGGCAGCACGAAGATGATCGCCGACAGGGTCCCCCCGGCGGAGGCGACCGTCTGGACGATGTTGTTCTCCTTGATGGTGCCCGTCCGGAGCGCCCGGAGGACGCCCATCGAGATCACCGCCGCCGGAATGGAGGACGCGATCGTGAGCCCGACCCGGAGGCCGAGGTACACGTTGGCGGCGGTGAACACGGCCGCGATGAGCGCGCCGAGAACCAGGCCGCGAAGGGTCAGTTCGGATTCAGGTTTTGCCATGGGGACTCGAGCGAGGGATCACGAAGATAACCCGCCAGCCCGCCGGATCCGGTCGAGGGCGGCGCCGTTGACGAACGATCGATGGTGGAACCGCTCGCCCCAGCCCACGGGGGTGACGTCGCGGTATTCGTGGAGCGTGTCGGGGCCGTAGCCGGGATGGAGCTGCTTCCGGAGCGAGGCCCGGGCGTTGGGATTGGCGCCGCGGGCCAGGAGCATCTCGGCGGCGGTCGGGTCGAGCGGACGATGGCCGTAGTTCATCCAGAACGCGGGTTGCGACACCACGGTGGCAAAGAGCGCGGTGTGGCCCCCGAACCCGTCGGCATCCACGGCCGCGCGGGCGTCGGGGTTCATGCCCCGGTCCAGCAGCCAGCGGGCCATCTCCAACTCGTCGTAGTCGATGCAGAGGTGGAGCAGGGTGGCGCCCCCGAGCGGCGTGCCGTGGGTGGCCAGGACTTCGTCGTGGCA
>JAEUJH010000226.1 GCA_016794825.1 Gemmatimonadota bacterium | reverse complement strand
GCGACCCCGAATCCGCGGACTCGAACGGCCCCTGCTGGCCGCCGTCCTCCGGGTCGAGCGGGTGGATCTCGACGTGGGTCGGTTTGCCTCGACCGGCTCGAGTCGGGGTGACGAGACCAAGGCCGTCACGGCGGGACTGAGCTTCCGCCCCACGGCGGCGACGGTGTTTCGTGCCGGGTACCGCTGGGAGTCGTTCCGCGACCTCCTCGGCAACCCGCCGGCTCGCACCGCCGGATTCCAGATCGGCTTTGCCACCTACTTCTAGAGGCGCCGATGACCGACGACTGGTACCGCGTGGTGGCTAGCGGCGTGTTGATCGCCACGACCGGGATCTCGATCGGCTATCGCGCCCGGGCGGAACTTCGGGGCGGGGCCGCGCCGGACCAGTCGCGCGGCGATCTCCCGCGGCCCGCCCGGTTCGTCGCGGGCGCCACGATCTGGGGCGCCATGCTCCTGCCGCTGCTCGCTCCGGCACTCACCGACTGGGCCCGAATCCCGCTGCCCGACCCGGTCCGGGTCGTCGGCGTGGCACTCGGACTCCTCGGGGTGCCGGCCATGTGGTGGACCATGCGAAGCCTCGGCACCAACGTGAGCCACACCACCGGAACGCGCGCCGGCGCCAGTCTGGTGACCCATGGACCGTATCGCTGGGTCCGCCATCCGCTCTACACCACCGGGTTGAACCTCTTCCTCGCCTCGGCGCTGATGCTCGAGAGCGGGATCCAGCTCGTCGTGTTTCTCGTGGTGGCCCTCTGGATCCCGTCGCGGGCCGCGCGCGAGGAGGAATATCTGATCGCGTCGTACGGCCAGCGGTATCAGGATTATCAGCGGCGGAGCGGACGGTTCCTGCCCAGGATCATCAGGAGGTAGTCGATGGGAATCGAACTCGAGTTGGCGGTGCTGCTGGGCTTCGCGATCCTCGGTCCCGCGATCTTCGCGGTCTTCGAGATCGAGACCCCATGGTGGCGGAAGGTGCTCAAATGGTCGCTCGTCTGCGCGGTGACCCTGGGGCTCTACCGGGTCGTCGGTCATTGGGCGGTCGCGTTTCCGCTGGGGGCGGGCCTGGCGGGCATCACCTTTCATTTCTGGTGGTGCCGGAAGCACGGGATCGATCCGCTCCGGGCCACCCCGCGCGATCGCTACTACCAGCTGCGGGGGTGGGTCCGGCAATGATCGGGCGCCCCACGGCCGCTCTCGGCTGGGGTCGTCTCGGATGACGACGGGAGGCCTTCGGTTCGGGCTGCTCCTGGCCGGGGCGCTGCTCGGCGCCGCGGCACCCGTGGCGGCGCAACGGGTCGTCGTGACCGTGGCGGTCGAGGGCAGCGGCCGGCCCCTCCCCGCCGCGCGGGTGGCCGTCGATTCGATGGTCCGTTTTGCCGACTCGGCTGGCCGGGTCCGGTTCGAACGCGAGGCGGGCCGGTTCCTGATCCGGGTCTCCGCACTCGGCTGGGAGTCCGATTCGCTCGATCTCGTCGTGGCCGCCGACACCACCGTCCTCGTGACCCTCGAACCGGCGCCCACGGAGCTGGAGGAACTGATCGTCACCACCACCCGGTCGCCCCGACGGGTGGAGGACGAAGCCCTCCGGGTCGAGGTCCTCGATACCGAGGAAATCGAGGAAAAGCAGTTGATGACGCCCGGCGACATCGTCATGATGCTGAACGAGACCGGGGGAGTCCGGGTCCAGGTCTCGAATCCGTCGTTAGGCGGAGCCGGAATCCGGATTCGCGGGCTGGCGGGCCGCTACACCCAGGTCCTGGCCGATGGGCTGCCTCTGTTCGGCGAGCGGATCGGCGCCCTCGGCCCGCTCCAGATCCCGCCGCTCGACCTGGGCCAGGTCGAGATCGTGAAGGGCGTGGCCTCGGCCTGGTTCGGCGGGTCGGCGCTCGGTGGCGTGGTCAACCTGATCAGCCGTCCGCCCGAAACGGGCTCGAGCGTGCTCCTCAACGCCACCAGTCTCGGTGGCGGCGACGCCACCGCGTTCCTGACCGGCGGGCTCGGTCGGGGGTGGGGCCACACCGTCACCCTGGGGCTCCATGCCCAGCCCAAGACGGATCGCGACGACGACGGGTGGGCCGACCTGCCGAGCTACCAACGGATCGTGGCGCGGCCGCGGCTCTTCTGGCGCGACTCCGCCGGGCAGTCGCTCCTGCTGACCGTGGGCGCGACGGTCGAAACCCGGGCCGGCGGGACCCTGCCCGGGCGCCTCGCCCCCGACGGGACCGCGTACCCCGAGCGGCTCGCCACCACCCGGATCGACGGCGGGGTCGTCGGCCGGTGGCGGATCGCCCAGGGATGGTGGCTGTTGTCGCGCGGGTCGGCGTCCACGCTGAGTCACCGCCACCGGTTCGGATCCGTCGGCGAACCCGATCGGCACACCACCGGCTTCGGCGAGGTGGCGCTGAGCGGCCGCCGCGGCGAGGTCGATCTGGTGGTGGGCGGCGCGGTCACCATCGACCGGTACCGCTCCGAGCGGTTTGCCGCGTTCGATTACCGCTTCGTGGTGCCCGCCGGGTTCGTCCAGGCCGAGCGGTCGTTCGGCCCCGCCACGGTGGCGGCGAGCGCCCGAGTCGATCGGCACGAACGCTACGGGACGATGCTGAGTCCCCGGCTCTCGACCCTGCTCCAGGTCGGCGCCGGGTGGTCGCTCCGCGGGTCGGTGGGCGGCGGCTACGCGGGTCCTACCCCCTTCGTCGACGAAACCGAACGAAACGGCCTCTCCCGGCTCGAACCGCTCGGCGTCCTCCGGGCCGAACGCGCCGTCAGCGCCTCGCTCGACGGCCACGGCACCATCGGGCCGGTCGAGGTCAACGCCAGTCTCTTCGCGGTCCGGGTCCGGGACCCGCTCCAGGCTCGCGAGACGGCGTTAGGCCGGTTCGCCCTGGTCAACGCGGCCGGGTCGAGCCGCTCGGCCGGCGCCGACGTGTCGCTGGTGGTCCGTCGGGGAGCGCTGGCGGTGATCGGGTCGTACGCGTTCGTCAGCACCAGCGAAGCGATGCCGGACGGGTCCGGTCGCCGTGAAATCCCCCTCACGCCGCGGCACACCGCCGGTCTGGTGGCGGTCGGCGAGGGCGAGTGGGGTCGCCTCGGGGTCGAGTTCTATTTCACGGGGGCGCAGGGGCTCGAACGGCATCCCACCCGGCGGCGGGGCGAGCCCTACCTGGTCGTCGGTGTCCTCGGCGAGCGGCGGTTCGGGGCGCTCTCGGCGTTCCTCAATCTCGAGAACCTGACCGACGTGTGGCAGACCAGATTCGATCCGCTCCTTCGGGGAACCCGGGCCTTCGACGGGAGTTGGGCCGTCGACGCCTGGGCTCCGCTCGACGGCCGGACTGTCAACGGCGGTCTTCGCTGGTCGTGGTAGAGTCGTCGTCGGCGCCGCGGATCCGCCAGTCGCGGACCCGTTCCATCACCGCCGCCCGTTCGCCCGGCGTGAACCAGAGCCAGGACGCCAGCTCGGCCACGGTTCGACCGCAGCCGTCGCACCGTTGGTCGGCGCCGAGGCGGCAGACCTTCCGGCAGGGCGTGGGGATCGGGGCGGTCACTCGTCGAGCGTCGGCGTCAGGGTAAAGTCGGCGCAGCAGGATCCATCGATCTCGAAAACTTCTCGCTGATACACCACCAGGGGCGCGGCGAACATCGGTCCGCCGGTGACCAGGGTGTGGAACTCGCCCTTCTCGCCACAGGGATCCACCTCGGGCGGCAGCCGCCGCACGAAGGCCGCGTCCCACGACGCCCCCGCCCATCGGCGGTCGACCCGGGTCGGATCGAGGCAGACGATCCGGGCCTCGACGCCGGCCCGCAACAACCGCTGCGCCAACAGATCGGTTCGCATTCCCCAGAGGGGAAACGCGGCGGCCAGCCCGATCGGCTCGAGCAGCCGCTCCCGGAACCGGCGGAGGTCGGCCAGGAACAGATCGCCGAATGCCACCGCCTCGATCCCCTCACGTCGCTTCAGGTCGGCCAGAGCCGCGCCGACCGCGAAGGAGTACAGTTCGTCGCCGCAGGGCCAGGGTAGTTCGATCTCGAGGAGCGGCAGGTCGACCAGGGCCGCCTGCTGTCGGATCACCGCCCGCCGAACCCGGTGAGTGGTGATCCGATCCTGTCCCTGGATGACCGTGGTCACCAGCGCGGCGACATCCTCGCCTTGCTGCCGGAGCAGGTGCAGGGCCCAGGCGGCGTCCTTCCCGCCGCTCCACGAGAGCGCCAGACTCATCGGATCCGGTCGAACGCCAAACCGATCGTGAGCCGGCGGCCGAGCGCCGGGAAGCCGTAGGCTTCCTCGTAGCGCTCGTCGAAGACGTTGTCGACCCGCGCCCGGACGGCCGCCGCCGGCGAGAACCGCCATTCGGCATGGAGCCGGGCGTCGACGAAGTTGCCCGGATCGACCCGGACCGCCGGGAAGACGTTGAAGTCGGAGTCCTCGCGGTCGAGCGCGGCCGCGACGCCGGCGCCAAGCACCACGCGACGACCGCTCCAGGTCAGGTGACCGCTGAGCGCGTGCTTGGGCCGCCGGATCAGACGCCGCTCCGCCTCGGTGGTGGCGGTCAGGTTCTCGGTGTCGAGATAGGTGTAGGCGACCCGGGCGTCGACCGCGCCGAGTTCGGCCCGGCTCGACAACTCGACGCCGCTGGTGCGGGCCCGGCTGATGTTGACGCTCTGACCCAGGAAGTCGGGCGGCCCCCCGAACTCGAACGCGATCAGATCGCGGAGATCATTCCGGAACCACGTCAGGCTGGCCACCGCCCGCCCTCGGGCAAAGAACCGATCGATCCCGACGTCCACGCCCCGCGACCGCTCCGGCCGGAGGTCGCGATTCGGCTTCTGGAACGCGCTCCCGTAGCGAGCCGCCAGGCTGGGCGGCATGAATCCGGTGCCGTAGGTCGCCCGGAGCTTGATCCCCGCCGCCGGCACGAACCAGCCGGCCGCCACCCGGCCCGTCGTCCGCGCCCCGAAGGTGGTGTAGTCGTCGTGCCGCCCGCCCGCCGTCAGGTGGAGGTTGCTGGTCGGGGTGACGGCCACCTCGACGTAGCCGGCTCGGAGCCGCTCGTCCTTGGGCCCGTCGTTGTCGCGGACGTCGCTCCATTCGGCGTTGACGCCCGCGATGACCGATCCGGCCGACCCGAGCGCCACGCGCTGCTGCCAGTCGACGACCCAGCGGGTCGACTTGAGGCGGGAGACGAACTCGTCGCCCCCGTTGAAGCGGCTCGACCCGCGGAGGAAGTACCCCTGACCGCCCAGGGTCAGACGGCTGGCCCACTGGCGGGTCACCTTGGCGTCGAGGAACGCGGTGCCGAGGTTGTTCTCGAAGGTCGTGAGGCCGACCGGCGTGGTATTGCTGGTCCGCACGTCGCCGGGGCTCGAGACCGACTGCTGGAGACCCCGGAACGTGGCGCCCAGCATCACCGTCGGCCGGGCCTGCAGTTCGAGCCGGACGTACTGGGTCCGCTGATCGGCCTGATTGTCCGGCCGCTCGTTCTCGGTGTCGAAGAACGACCCGCCGGCGGCCAGGCCGAGCCGGCCGGTGCGGATCGACCCGAACCCGCGGGCCCGATAGGTGGCAAAGCTGCCGGCCTCGGTCTCGAGGCCGAACCGGCCGCGGGCCGACGGGACCTCACCGGCCACCGACACGACCCCGCCGATGGCGGCGCCACCGAACTGGGTGCTCTGCGGCCCGCGGGCCACCTCGAGCCGGTCGCCCAGGGAAAATTCGAACCCGCCGAGGAGAGCGCCCGGGTCGGCGTTCCCATCGTTGACCCGGATGCCGTCGATCAGGAGCAGGGTCTGGTTCGAGTTGACGCCGCGGAGGAAGGTCGAGGCGGTGCCGCCCCGGCCCCCGGTGCCGACCACGGTCGATCCGGGCAGGAGCCGGAGGGCGTCGGGAAGACTCTGGATCTGGCGGCGACCCAGCTCGGTCTGGTCGACCAGATCGGCGGCCGCGGCCCGGAGCCGGGCCCGGACCGCCTCGCGACTGACGGACACCACCAGCTCGTCGAGACGGACGGAGTCGGGAGCTTGCCGCTGGGCGCCTAACGCTGACGGCGTAACCCCCAGGGCGACGAACAGAACGGACAGGACGAACCCGGAACGGGACATGAGGCGTTCCCCACGCCAAGGGTGTCCCGCGCGAAAAGCCCCGTCGTGGACGACGGCGCTGGCGGGGACGGCAAGGTGACCGGAATGGACGCCTCGGGACGCCCCGCTCCCTCCCTCGAGGGAATCGTGCGGGCGAGACGAGGGCCGGTCTCCTGACTCGAGGATCTCTCGCCGGCCTTCCCGCGGCGCCTTGGGGGGCACCGTAGTGGCTGGGTGCTGCGCGAGAGCTGCTGCTCCTCTTACAGTGGCGGGGCCGTGCCGGATTTGCACCGGACTTCCGGAAAAGGCCCTCTCTCTATGGTGAGCCGCGTGCTGCCAAGTGGCGACTCGGCGACAACGCTAGCCGATCGATCGAACCGAGGCAAGCCACGCGCGCCGCCCGTTATCTTCCTGCATGTCGTCCTTCGGTGTCGTCCTCCTGCTGCACGGGCTCGCGCTCGCGGCCTCGACCGCGCAGCCGCTTCCCGGCATCGCCATCGAACGGCGCCTGGCGGATCGATACCGGCTCGCGGTCGGCGACACCGTCCGGCTCACGCCCGCGGCCGATCGGCCCGCGGCGCGCTACCTCGTCGAAGCGATCTACCAGCCCAAGGCCGACCCCGCCACCGCCCTTCGGGGCGAATACCAGATCCGCTTCCACCTGCCGGAGTTGAGCCGCCTCCTCGGCGCCGCCGATCGGGTCGACCGGATCGCCGTGCTCGGTCGCCCCGGCATCCCGGCCGACAGTACCGCGTTCCGCCTCAACCAGCCGGCCTTCGGCTATCGGGCCTATCCGTCGGAGCGGATCGCCTCGGAGTCGTCGCGCACCTTTGCGGTCGTGAGCCGGTTCCACCGGGCCATCGGGGTGATCTCGATCGTGGCCAGCGCCGTCTTTCTCCTCTGCATCATGCTCCTCAAGGTCGAGGAACGGCGGCTCGACGCCGCGGTGATGCGGATGATCGGAATCAGCCGGGCAACGGTGTTCCGGGCCTTCGTGCTCGAGGCCACCCTGGTCGCCGCCGTCGGCTCCGGCCTCGGCGTCGGGCTCGCGGCCGTGGCCGGCGCGCTCACCAACTGGGTCTATCGCCGCCGCTTCGAGACCTCGCTGGTCTTTTCCCATCTGAGCCCCGACATCGTGGCGTTCGGGGTCGGACTGTCGCTCGTGCTCGGGGTGGCGGTTGGCGCCCTCGCCGCTCGACGTCTGGTAACCGCCCGCCCCCTCGCCCTCTGGCGGCGCGCCGGATGACCTGGGCGCTGGTGGTTCGGAGCCTGTTCCGCCATCCGGTCCGCACCGCGCTGGTCGTCGCCGGCATCGCGGTGGCGGCCGCGCTGCTGCTCGACATGGTCATGCTGTCCGGCGGGATGGAGCGGTCGTTCAGCCGGATGCTCCTGAGCCGCGGCTTCCAGATCCGGCTCTCGCCCAAGGGCACCCTGCCGTTCGATACCGAGGCGATGATTCCGGCCATCACGCCGATCCTCGACGATCTCCGCGCCGATCCGGATGTCGAGCGGGTCGGGCCGGTGCTCGCCACCTCGCTCCACGTCCGAGTCGGCGACTCGCTGCTGACGCTCGTGGGCTACGGGGTCGATCCCGCCGGCCAGGGACTGTACGAACTCGAGGCCGGCGCGGACCTGGTACCCGGCGACAGCACCGGACTCCTCGTCAGCGAACCGGCGGCGGCCGCCGCCGGGTGGCAGATCGGCGACACGATCCGGCTCCAGGGCCGGCTCGACCCCCAGTCGGCCCGCGCCGAGGCGGAGCGGGTGGTGACCGTTCGGGGTGTGGTGCGGTTCCTCTACGACGCGCGAGGGCAGCGATCGGTGGGAGCGGACTTCCGGGTCATGCAGCGCCTGGGACGCTTTCCCGATGCCGATCCCGCCTCGATGGTGATGGTCAAGGTCCGCGCCGACGACCGGGTCGACTCGGTGGCCGCGCGGATCGCCCGCACTCATCGGACGGTCGAGGTCAACAGCGTCGCCGCGCTGGTGGTGCAGTTCCGGAGCCGGCTGGTCTACTTCCAGCAGCTGTCGCTCATCCTCGCCACCATCAGCCTGGTGGTCGGGGTGCTGCTCGTCGGCACCATCCTGACCATCACGGTCAGCGAACGGATCGGCGAGTTCGCCGTCCTCCGCGGGATCGGGGTCCGCCGGGCCCGAGTGGTGCGACTGGTGATGGCCGAGGGCGCCGTGCTGACCGCCGCCGGCGCGATCGGGGGCGTGATCCTCGGCCTGGCCACCGCCCGGTATCTCGACGCGATCCTGACGTCCTTCCCCGGGCTGCCTGCCGCCATCTCGTTCTTCGTGCCGGAACGGACCGCCATCGCCAAGGCGGCCGTCGCCGTCTTCGTGGCGGGGGTGGCGGCCTCCGGCTACCCCGCCTGGCTCGCGGCCCGCGCGCCGATCGCGGAGACGCTCCGGGCCGATGCCGAATGACCCGCTCATGGCCAACGAGATGAGGCTCCCGTGACCGTGGTGCTTGGACAGGACCTGACCAAGGTCTATTCGCTGAACGGCCGCCAGGTGGCCGCCCTGCGGGGCGTCTCCCTCACCATCGCGGCGGGCGAATACCTCGCCATTACCGGACCGTCGGGCAGCGGCAAGTCGACCCTGCTCCAGCTGCTCGGCGGCCTCGACTCGCCCACCGGCGGCCGGCTCGAACTGATGGGCCGCCGGGTCGAGGGCCTTTCCGACGACGAACTCACCGACCTACGACTCCGCCAGGTCGGATTCATCTTCCAGCGGTTTCACCTGATGTCGGTGCTCACCGCCCGCGAGAACGTGGAGTTGCCCCTGGCTGAGGCCGGCGTCGGCCGGCGGGAGCGGAGCGAACGGGCGGCCGAGCTGTTGGCCTACGTCGGCCTCGCCGACCGGGCCGATCACCGCGCCACCCAACTGTCCGGCGGCGAAATGCAGCGAGTCGCGATCGCCCGGGCGCTGGCCAACCGACCCGCGCTGATCCTGGCCGACGAACCGACCGGCGAACTCGACGCCGCCACCGGCGCCCAGATCCTCGAACTGTTCGACCGCCTCCACCAGGACGGCGTCACGCTGGTGGTGGTGACCCACGACGAACACCTCGCCGCCCGGGTGCCCCGCCGGGTTCACCTCCTCGACGGCCGGATCGATCGGGATGAGCTCGCGACCGCGCGCTGACCTTCGGGCGCTGGCCCTGCTCGCGTTCCGGCACCTGCTGGTCAAACGGGGCCGGGCGCTGCTGTTGCTGTTCGGCTATGGCGTGGGCGCCGGCGTGATGATGGTCCTCCTCTCCGTCGGCGAGGCGATGCTGGTCCAGTCGCGCGATGTCGCCCTGGTCGGCGGCGGTGACGTGACGGTCCTTCCCGAGGGAATCGATCTCGAGGGGCTGCGGACCGGCTCGATGAGCGGGCTCTTCTTCGGGATCGACCGGGCCCGGTTCCTCGAGCGGCAGCTGGTCGGCGGCCGCCGGCTCGACGACGTGGTCGCCGCCACCAGCCCGACCGTGGAGCACGAACTCGTCTACCTCGAGCGCGGCGGCGACCTGATCCCGCTCCGGGCGGGGGGCGAGATCCCGTCGGCCGCTCGGGCGGTCGGGACCGGACTCGAACTCGTCGCGGGGCGCTGGGAGGACGACTCGGCCGACCGACGGTTCGTCACGCCGACCCCGCAGGAACTCTACGACGAACTCGATCGCTGGCACGAACCCCGGCCCGACTCCACCTGGGCAGAGTGGCACTACTTCAACGTGGCGCCCAGCGCGGACGAGTGGTGGTACCTGACCTATCTGGTGGGCGGGCCGATCGCCCTGGGGCAGGGCGGGGGACAGCTGCTGATCACCCGGCACCGCCCCGGCCGGGCGCCGGCTCGCTTCCAGACCGACGTCGGCCTCGACCGGATCCGGTACGACACCACCCGGGCCGACCTCGTCGTCGGCGACAACACCGTCACCCAGCGCGACGGCCGCTATCGGATCGTCGGGTCGGCCCGCGGGCCGACCGGGACGGTGCGGTTCGACCTGACCGTGACGCCCACGCCTAACGCCTGGTTCCCGCCGGTCGAACTCACCAGCGACCGGTTCGTGTCGGGCTACGTGGTGCCCGCGGTCCGGGCCACCGCCTCCGGCACCCTCTGCGAAGGCGCCGAGTGCCGGCAACTCGTCGATGCCGCGTCGTACCACGATCACAACTGGGGCGTCTGGCGGGCCACGACCTGGAACTGGGGTCAGGGCCGCGGGCGGACCCTGAGCCTGGTCTATGGCGGCGTCACCACCGCCGATTCGCTGAGCGCTCCCTCGGCCGCGCCCTATTTCCTCGCCGCGGTCGACTCCCAGGGCGTCCGCCAGATCCTCCGCTTCGGCGCCATCGACTACCTGGGCCGCCGTCCCGTGCCGGGAGTCGACGGTGTCGTCGCCCCGGACTCGTTCCGGTTCCGCGCGGTGCGGGAGCCCGACACCGTCGCGGTCTCGGTGTCGGTTCTCGACCTCCAGGCGACGCGCTCGGACCTCGGCGGCGGGCGGGTTTTCCTCCAGATGCGGGGAGCGTTCCGGCTCCGCGGCCGGCTGCTCGGCGCCGCGGTCGCCGATTCCGGGCTCGGGTTCTTCGAGACGTTCGTGGAGGCGCCCCGACGCGGGCGGTAACCGGGGGCTGGACAGCTTTCACTTTGTAGTGTAGAGTACTCTACGCTATGGGTGATTCGGTCGACGTGCTGGTCGTTGGCGCCGGGCTCGCCGGGCTCGAAACCGCTCGGCGCCTCGGCCGGGTCGGCCTCGACGTGGCCCTCGTCGATCGGAAGGCCGATCCGGGGGCTGGGGTGCACACCACCGGGATCTTCGTCCGCAAGAGTCTCGAGGATTTCGAGTTTCCGGCTCAAGCGCTGGGTCCACCGATCAGGCGGGTGGACCTGCTGGCCCCGGGTGGCAGGTCGGTGTCGTTGCGGAGCGATCGGGACGAGTTCCGGGTGGGCCGGATGGCGGATCTCTATCGCCTCCGCCTCGCCGACGTGCGTCAGATCGGGGTCCGCTGGTGGCCGAATCACACCTGGATTTCCGGCCGCGCCGACGGCGATGGGACGCGCGTCACCCTGGCCGCGCGCGGAACGATCCGCGAGGTGACCGCGCGGATGGTCATCGGCGCGGACGGCGCCCGTTCCGCGGTGGCCGAGTTCCTGGGGCTCGATCGGAATCGGACCTGGATCGTCGGCATCGAGGAGGTGTGGCAGGGCGTGCCCCTGGAGGGCGAGCCCCGGTTCTGGTGCTGGATCGATCCGGTGCATGCGCCCGGGTATCTCGCCTGGGCGGTGCACGACGGCCAGGAACTCCATTTCGGCACCGGCGGCTATCAAGACCGCTTCGATCCCGGAGCGTCGCTGGCCGTCATTCGCGATCGGGTCCACGGCGTGCTCGATCTGGGTCGCGGCGTCCGGGTGGAGCGGCGCGGGGGGCTGATTCCGGTGGGCGGTGTGCTCGGCCGGATCGCGTCGCCCCGAGGGCTCCTGGTCGGCGACGCCGCCGGGGCTCCCTCGCCGTTGACGGCGGGCGGACTCGACCCGTGTCTTCGGCTGGCCGCCCTGGCCAGCGATGTGGTGGCTCGCTACCTGGGCACCAGGAGTTTGGTGGAGCTGGCGCGGTACGACGGGCGGCGGTTCCGGGCCCGGTTCGTCTCCCGCCTCCTGATGCGGCGGTTGTTCGGGGCGCTTCGAAGTCCGGCCGCCGTCGACCTGGCGTTCCGACTCCTGGCCACGGGAGCGGGCCGGCGGTTTGCCCAACACGTCTTCTTCGGCCGCGGGTCGTTCCCCGACGTGGGGGCTCCGCTGACCGTTCGCGACCGAGTGCCTGCCGCGGCCCTGGTCAGCGGGGGTATCCGGGATCCCGTTTGACGGCCTCGATCTGCGCGGCGTGGCGCAGGCCATGGAGCGCGATGAAGTAGGCCCACTGCCAGCCGTCGAGCATGCCGAGTCGCGGATGGAGCGCGGCGCGACGGGTCAGGTCATGTTCGGTGGTCTCGATGAACTCGATCAGCCCCGCCCGGCTGGACTCGAACGCCGCCAGCATTTCCGCCGGGGTCTGCCACCGGCCGGTCGGGCGGACGAAGTCCGGCGCATCGACCGCGCCGCTCCCCGGCGAAAGCCGCGCCTCGACCCGGGCCCAGCCGTCCGCGGCCGCCGCCAGATCCTCCGGCGGCGTCGGCTCTCGAAGCAGCTTGCCCCTCATCAGCCGGACCGACCCGCTCTCCGAGACGATCACATGCTCGACGTTCTCGGCGATCGACCATCGGCCGGGTGCTGGTTTGAACCCGAACTTGGTTTGGTCCAGATCCCGGAACGAGTCCGAGAACGTCTTGCCGGAACTGCGAAGCAGGCTCGCCAACTCGTGCCGATTCAGCATGGGGGCTCCGTTGAGGTTGGGCGCCCGGCCCCGGCCGGCGCGCGCCAGAGTAAATTGAGGCCATGACCACGCCATCTCAAACCGGCCCCGACACCATGGCCCTTGGCCGCCAGTTGATCGACACCTTCACGAAGGGCTGGTCCAAGGCCGACG
>JAEUJH010000185.1 GCA_016794825.1 Gemmatimonadota bacterium | reverse complement strand
GGTCGGCTGGGGGACGGTTCGAGGTGGTGGCCGACCATCCGGTGGCCGCGTTCGCCGAGGATCGTGGCGGCCGGATCTGGGTGGGAACCGACGAAGGCCTGTTCCGGGTCGACGGAGGCCGGCTGGTGGCCGCGCCGGGGTCGCCGGATCGATCGTTAGGCGCGGTGACGGCCCTGGCCACCGACGCCGCGGGCGCCCTTTGGGCCGGGGTCCGGGGCGGGGTCCGCCGGGTCGAGATCGGCGACGACGGCCGGGCCACGGTGGGTCCGCTGGTGTCCATTGCCGAAGACGCCCTGCCGCCACTGGTGAGTTCGCTGGCCGTGGACCGAGCGGGCCGGGTCTGGATCGGCAGTCCGACTCACGGCCTGGCGATCTGGGACGGGCGCCGGATGTCTCAGTTCGGCTTCGAGCAGGGGCTCAGTTCGCTCGAGATCAACACCCTCCTGGTCGATCCCTGGGACCGGGTCTGGGCCGGGTCCGGCGCCGCCCTCGATCTGTTCCAGCCCACCGCCTTCACCTCGTACAGCTACGCCGAGGGATTTCCCCGGTCGCTGATCTGGTCGGTGGATGGCACGCCCGATGGCAGGATGGTGGCCACGGCCGAGAACGGGGGCGTCTATCGATTCGATGGACGCACGTTGACCACGCTGGTTCCGCCCAAGGCCCCGGACGCGGGGCCGAGGCCGTTTGCGATCACGCCGTCCGGCGCGGTGCTGGTGGTCGACGGCCGACGGATCGTCCGGCACGACCGCGGCGGCGCCACCGATCTCACTGGTCGGGTTGGCCTGCCGCCGACCGCCGTCCGCCGCATCTACGCCACCCGCGACTCGTCCGTCTGGTTCGCCACCGACAGCGGCGTGTTCCGGTGGCGCCACGATCGGCTCGAGCGATTCGGCGAGCAGGTCGGACTCGGCTCGGAGCGCCTCCGGATCGTGGCGATGGACTCCGCCGGGACGACGTGGCTGGCGCGACCGAATCTCTACCGGGTCGGCGACCGGGTGACCCGGATCGGTCGGGCCGAGGGTCTGACCGACTCGCTGATCGAAACGCTCTACCCGCGCGGCGCCGACCTCTGGATCGGGACTTCCGACAGCGGGCTCTTCGTTCACCGCCCGGGGGGCCGGGTCGTCTCGTTCGGCCGACTGGATCGGCGGCTGCGGACGGAAGTCCTCGGGATCATCGAGGACGACGCCGGCTACCTCTGGCTGACGTCGAGCTACGGACTCAAACGGATCCGCAAGGCGGATCTGCTGGCCGTGGCCGACGGTCGCTCGATGCCGCTCGAGGTCCGGGAGTTCGATCGGCAGGACGGGCTCCCGACCACCGAGTTCAACGGATTCTCGCAGTCGGCGGCCTTCAAGGACGCGGCGGGCCATCTGTGGCTGCCCAGCTACGTGGGTCTGGTGCGGGTCGACCCCGAGCGGGTGGCGGCCGACACCGGAGCGCCGAAGCTGCTGATCGACCGGGTGCTCGTCGACGGGCGGGAGCTGCCGAGCGGCGGACCGATCTCCCTGCCGCCGGGCGTCGGGCGGCTGGCCATCGACTTCACGGTCACCAACGTGCGGTTCCCGGGTCGGGCGGTGGTGCAGTACCGGCTCGAGGGCCTCGAAGACGGATGGACCGACGCGGGGCCGCGCCGGGTCATCATCTACGGCCCGCTCGCCGGGGGCCGCTATCGGTTCCTGCTTCGGGCGCTCGGCTCCGATGGCGCGTGGCGACCGGTCGACGCGTCGGTCGAGCTGGCGGTGGCACTCCGGTTCCACGAGCATCCGTGGTTCATCCCGGTGCTGGTGCTGGTAGTGAGCGGTCTGGCCGCCGCCGGGTATCGGTTCCGGATCAGGCAGGTGCGCCGCCGGGCCGAGGAGCTGGCCACCCTGGTCGAGACCCGGACCCGCGATCTCGAGATTGCCCGGGCCAACCTCGAGCGGCGGGTAGAGGAGCGAACCTCCCAGCTGGCCGAGGAACTGGCGGAGCGAAAGCGGCTGCAGCACCAGCTGCTGCAGGCGCAGAAGCTG
>JAEUJH010000162.1 GCA_016794825.1 Gemmatimonadota bacterium | reverse complement strand
TAGGCAACCCACTTCCCGTCCGGCGAGATCTGGGCATCGCCGACCTGCTTCAGGGCAAGGACGTCGTCGGCGGTCATTGGACGCTGGGCCTCGGCCACCGACCAGGAAAGCCCGAGTGCCAACGCGATCAAAGTCTTCTTCATCTGCCTGACTCCTGGAAGGAATGCCCCCGAACCGGAACCGTCGCCGGTAATTGTATCCAAAAGTGCCGCCTCCCGGGGCATCCGGCAACCACCGGGAACTTGGCGGCGGCCGCCGGAGTTGCACCTCATTGAACCGGAACGGATTCCCATGGACCAGATGGCGCGGATCGCGGAGGCGGTCGTCGGCCGATACCAGCCCCTCCGGGCAATCGGACGGGGCGGGAGCGCCACGGTCTACCTGGCCCGCGACTGCCGCCACGACCGGGACGTGGCCCTCAAGGTCCTGCATCCCGAGCTGGCGGCCACGATGGCCGCCGAGCGCTTCCTCCGCGAGATCGCCACCACCGCCCGGCTCAACCACCCGCACATCCTGCCCCTGCTCGACTCCGGACAGGCCGACGGCCTCCTCTACTTCGTCACCCCCTACGTGCCGGGCGAATCGCTGCGGGAGCGGATCCGCCGCCAGGGCCCGCTGCCGATTGCCGAAGCCATCCGGATCGTGGCGGACGTGGCGGACGCGCTGGCGGCGGCGCACGAGGCCGGCGTCATCCACCGGGACATCAAGCCGGAGAACATCCTGATCTCGGGCCGCCACGCGGTGGTGACCGACTTCGGGGTGGCGCGCGCGATGTCCGCCGCCGCCCCCGGCCTGACGACCGGCATGGCGCTCGGCACCCCGTCCTACATGGCGCCCGAACAGGCCATGGCCGACCCGGCCCTCGACCATCGGGTCGACCTCTACGCCCTGGGCGTCCTGGCCTATGAACTCCTGACCGGAAAGCCGCCGGTCACCGGCGAAACGCCCCAGGAGATCCTGACCGCGCACGTCGTCGGCACGGTCGAACCGGTGGAGAACGTCCGGACCGACACCCCGGCCGGTCTGGCCAGCCTGGTCGGCCGATGCCTGGCCAAGCACCCGGACGATCGGTGGCAGGCGGCCGAAGAGGTCGTGGTGGCGCTCGATCCGCTCACCACCCCGTCGAGCGGAACCACGCCGGCCGCCCGCCCTCCCCGACGGCCGACCTGGCTCGCCGCCGTGGGGCTCACGGTCCTCGTGGCGGGCGCGGGCGGGCTGATGGCGGCCCGGGAAGCGGGCCGGGTCCGGGTGCTGACGGCCGCCACCCGAGCCGTGCCCGAGCCGATCACGTTCACGGGCGACGTGGGCGAAGCCGCCGTGTCGCCGGACGGGATGTTCCTGGCCCTGGTCCGACAGGACAGCAGCGCCCAACGGCTGGTCGTGGCCGACCGGCGCGGCGGCACCCCGATCCTCGTGGCGACCGCCACCAAGTTCAGCGCCCTGCGCTGGTCCGGTGACGGAGCCCGGCTGTTCTACCGCGAGCACTCGCCGTTCGGCCAGATCCTGCGGTCGATTCCCCGCCTGGGCGGCACGCCCAAGACCTATGGCGGGTGGCCCGGGTCGATCTCGCCCGATGGCCGCCGGGTCGCCGTGCTGCCCTCGGCCACGCGGCGGCTTCGGGTCCTCGACCTCGAGTCGGGCGACTCGACCGTCACCGACCTTCCAGCGGGCCGAACCTGGGCCATCGATCTGGTCTGGAATCCGCGGGGCGATCGGATCGCGGTGCTGACGAGCACGACCGACCGGCTCGCCGCCTCGATCCTGATTTCGATCGGCGCGGGCCAAACCCGCGAGCTGGCGCTCGATACCACCGCGGTCCTCGGGATCGGCTGGACCCCGGCCGGCGACACGCTGGTGTACTTGGCGCGCGAAGGATCGCAGGCGTCGCTCTACGGCCAGCCCCTCTCGTCGAAGGGCGACCTCCGAGGACAACCCGTCCTGCTCGCCACCGGCCTCCCCGGCTTCGAGCCGTCGTCCGAGTTCGGGGCCACCCTGACCCTCACGGCCGACGGGCGCCAGCTGGTCTACGCCCGCCGGCAGGACATGGCCAACGCGGCCATCGCCACGGTCACCGGCGCGGGCGACGTGACGATCCGCGAACTGACCCGGGGAACCGCCAACTACAAACGGGTGGTCGGCTCACCCGATGGGCGACGGGTCGCGTTCATTCGCACCGAACCGGGCCGCCGGGCCACGGTCGGCGTCATCCCGATCGACGGTGGACCGGAGACGACCCTGCTCCAACTGCAGACCGCCAACGACCTGGCCTGGTCGACCGATGGCACCCGGCTGGCGGTGTCGGGCGCGGCCGCGGGTCAACCGTTTGCCGCCCACATCGTGGGCGTCGAGTCGGAAGGGCACCAGGTGTTCCTGCCCGATGCCGCCAGCGACGAGGTCACCTGGCTCGGGCCGGACAGTCTCCTGATCCAGCGGCAGGGCAACCAGGCGTTCTCGGCCGTGGGAGTGGGCCGACCGGGGCAGGCCACGACGTTCCTCGATCGATCGCCCGGCTGGCTCTTCGCGCCGCGGCTCGATCGGAGCCGCCGCCGGGTGGCCTACTACGCCGCCGAGTCGGGGACCCGGGGCATCTGGCTGGCCGACCGGAACGGAGGCGAGCGCCGCGCGCTGCTCGACTACCTCGCCTTTCCGCTCCGATGGGGTCGCGACGATCAGGTCATCTATGCCGTGGAGAACGCCCTCGGCGACGGCGTGACCTCGATCTGGACCCTGCCGGTGGCGGGTGGGTCGCCGGTCCTGCACGCCCGGATGCCGTTCGGGTTCGTGGCCGACGACATTACCGCCGACGGCCGAACCGTGTTCGGGCATCGGCTCGGCGCGGTCGGCGACGCCTGGATGGTGGAGCGCCGGCCGACGCGATAAAATCCCCGGATGGCCATCCTTCCTTCGCAGCGCGCGCTCTTCGAACTGCCGTCCGACATCGCCTATCTCAACGCCGCCTACATGGGCCCGCTCTCGCGCGACGTCGCCGCCGCCGGACGGGCCGGCGTCGACGCCAAGCTCCGCCCCTGGCTCCTCAAGCCGGCCGACTTCTTCGTCGCCACCGACGGAGCCCGGGCGGCGTTCGCCCGTCTCCTCGGCTCGCCGGCGACTGGCGAGGACATCGCGATCGTTCCCGCGGCGTCCTACGGCATGGCCGTCGCCGCGGCCAACCTCCCGCTCCGCGCGGGCCAGCGGGTGCTGACCCTCGAGGCCGAGTTCCCGTCGACCATCCTCACCTGGCGCGACCGGGCCCGGGCGGTCGGCGCCGAGTTCGTGCAGTTGCCCCGCCCGGAGGATCACGACTGGACCCGGGTCGTCCTCGAGGCCATCGACGAGCGAACCGCCGTCGCCGCCCTGCCCCAGTGTCACTGGATCGACGGCGCCCGGCTCGACCTGGCCCGGATCGGTGCCCGGCTCCGGGAGGTCGGCGGAGCCCTGGCGCTCGACCTGACCCAGTCGTTAGGCGCTCTCCCGATCGACCTGGCCGCGGTCGACCCGGACTTCCTGGTGGTCGCGTGCTACAAGTGGATGCTGGGTCCCTACAGCACCGGCTTCCTGTACGTGGCCCCCCGCCGCCAGGAGGGCCGCCCGCTCGAGCAGCACTGGTTCGGACGGATCGGCTCCCAGAACTTCAGCGCCCTGGGATACCCCGAGGGATTCCAGCCCGGCGCCCGCCGGTTCGACGTGGGCGAGCCGTCCAACTTCGCGCTGCTGCCCGCCGCCGTGGCCGCCATCGAGCAGCTGATCACGTGGGGCGTCGCCAACGTGGCCGACACCGCGGCGGCGCTGGCCGATCGGATCGTGGCCGAAGCGGCTGGCCGGGGGCTGGTCGCCGTGCCGAGCCCGCTTCGGGCTCGGCACTACGTCGGCCTCAAGGCCAGCCGACCGCTGCCAACGGACCTGCCGGATCGGCTCGCGCGGGAGCGGGTCTTCGTCAGCGTGCGCGGCGGCAACGCGCTCCGGATCACGCCGCACGTCTACAACGAACCGTGGGAAGTCGACCGACTCTTCGCCGTGCTCGACGCGGCCCTCGGTGGGTGATTCCCGGTCGCTCGGCGCGAGTCGACTTGACGGCGCTGGCGGCCGAACGTTATGATGTCGCCATGACTCGACGCACCGTGAACAATCTTTGGTGGTGGCCTTGGCGCGATTCCGCGGTGAGGCCCCGTGTGCGTGTGAGTCGGTAGTACCCCGACCGTCGACCAACGCCAAGCCCACCGCTCCCGCGGTGGGCTTTTTCGTGCTGGTCTGGCCCGCCGCCGTGGATCGAACCCGAATCCCGAGAGGCTGCCATGATCATCGTTCTCAAAC
>JAEUJH010000159.1 GCA_016794825.1 Gemmatimonadota bacterium | reverse complement strand
TGTCGGGAATGTCACAAGCCGACGGCGGGAGCCGTCGGGGGCGCGGCGCGGGTGATTTACCGGCCCCTGTCAGGCAAATGTGAGGACTGCCACGCCAGCAAGCCCCGCGGCTAGTTGCCCTTGGCCGACTTGAGCAGTTGTTCGAGCATGGCCTGGTGCTCGGCGTACTCGGGCTTGCCGGACTTCGTTTCCTTCTCGTACCGGGCCACGATGGCCTCGTAGGCCTTTTTCTTCCGCGGCTCGTCGTTCTGGAACCGGGCCACGCCCGCGTCGATCACGTACCCGAACAGATGGTCCGGCTCGAGCTTGATCAGGGTGTCCGCCTGGGCCTGGGCGCCCGGCAGGTCGCCGACGTGCATCTGGATCATGGCGAGGTGATAGCGGGCGTCGGCGTCGATCTTCTCGAGCATCGTGTACGCCGCGAGCGCCATCGGGGTGAACTGCTCGACCGTGGCCTGGTCGCCCGACTGCGCGGCGGTGATGACCCGGTCGTAGAGCCGGATGAACCGCTCCCGCGGCGTCAGCGACGAGAGATCCGGCGGTGTTCCGGCCTGGGTCGGACCGGCCGAGGTCGGCGCGGCGCCGGGAGCCTCAGGCGTCGGTTGCCGCAGCAGGAGCGCGATCAGGGCCACGCCGAGACCACCGCCGAGAATCCAGGGCGCCACCTGCGCCAGGGGGCTCCGGGTGGCCGCCGCGGGCCGGCGCGCGGCGGCGCCGAACGGGGCGCCGCAATGGGCGCAGAACTGGCTGCCGGCACGGGAGGTCTGGCGGCAGCTGGCGCAGACGATCTCGCCGGACCCCGCGCCGCAGGAGGAGCAGAACGGGCCGGTCAGGGCGGATCCGCACGAGGGGCAGGTCCGCGCCGCGGGGTTGTTCGGGGTTGTCATCGCCAGTCCTTCCGCGGATCAGAAACGGTAGCTCAGGCCGGCGTAGAGGAGGTCGGTGGTGGGCGTCAGATTGGCCCGCCCCCATTCCCGCGTGAACGTCGCCAGCAGGAACCAGGAACGGCGGAAAAATACCTCGGCGTTGAGTTCGGCCCAATAGCGGTCCGCTTCGGGCGCCCCGGTCTCCCGGCGGCTCCCGCTGGTCACCTCGAGGGCGCCGACCGAGGGCGGCGCCAGGCGGAACGAGCCGGCAAGGAGGGTTCCGGGGCCGCGGCCGGGGGTTTCGTACCGGGTGGCCCGGATCCGGGCGCCGAGGCCGAGGCCCGTCAGCCGCTCGACGCTCACGTTGGCGGAATAGGCGTTGGTGCGGAGGCTGTCCTGCCCGTCGACGGTGCTGGTCCGGGCGTCGCCGCCGATCCGGACCTTGTTCCGGGCAAAGTTGAGGTTGAAGCCACCCCACATGCCGAGCCGGAACCGGTCGTCGAACGCGTCCTCGGGAGTCAGGAGGTCGCGATAGAGGCGGACGTTCCGGCGGTTGTCGATGCCGCCGTTGAGCGAGAGCCACTCCCCGCCGTTGACGTTGATCGAGGCGTACGAACTCGTCAGCGTCAGGGCCGGCTCGCCCGCCGTCCGCTTCCAGCCGCGGTTGTAGTCGATCTCCTGCATCACGATGGCCGTCACGGGTCGCGAACTCAGTGTGGCCTGGACGAAACCGAACTCCCGATTGACCCCGCCAGCGGCGTACGACCCCATGGCCCCGGTGGTGAGCCCCCAGCGCACCGGCTTCGACAGCGGCGCCCGGAACTGGACGAACCCGCCGTACTGCCGGATGTCGGACGAGAGCGCCAGTGTCCCCGGCTCGGGCTCGAGGCCGCCCATGACGCCGACGCCGAACCGGGGCCGCTGATAGTCGAGCAGGAGTCCGTCGAACATCCCGACGCCCGCCAGGGTCGGCGCGTACTGGCGACCGAGGACCGCGCGGAACGGCCCCTGGGGGGCCTGGAGCCGGAGGTTAGCCTGGTAGACGCCCAGGGAGCCATTGATGGCGGTCTCGCGGCCCGGGCGGTACACCTGGCTCCGGCGGGATCGGAGATCCGCCGCGACGCCGACCGGCGACCCGCGGCCGAGCGGACCGTCCATCAGAAGTTCGAGGCCGGGCTGACGGAGCGCGATGCCCGAGCTCTGATCGGTGGAGCCCAGGTAACGCAGGCCCACTCGGCCCCGGAACCGGGCGCCCCGCGGGCTCCGACCGGGCTGGCTGCTGGGCCGACTCTGGGCCACCACGGTGGCGGCCGGATCCTTGGCGGGAACGTAGTCCACCGAATCGCCGACTCGCGGCAGCGGAGCCAGCGAATCGCCGCGAGCCGCCGCGGATTTCGACGACAGGAAGGTGACCCGGTACTCGCCCTTGGGTCCGAGGCGACTGGCCCGGAGCACCACCCCTTCCCGAATCCCGTCGTTCCGGCCCGCGGCGACGTAGACGGTACCCATCGTGACGGCGGTGACGACGACGCGGCGGGTGGCCGGCGCCGGCGCGACGGGGAGCCCGGGCGGGGGCACCCGCCCGGCGATTCGCGCGGCCGAATCGGGACGACCCGGCTTGGTGGCCATGTGCCGAGCGGGCCGGGCGGCCGCGATCCGGGTCGCGAGCGGCGACGCCGCGAGCACGAGTTCCGGCGGGCCGAGTTGGAGCGGGGTCACCGCTGGCGTGATGGTCAGCAGCTCGAGTCGGGCGGCCGGGCGTGAGCGTCCGGGCCGCCGGGGCTGCTGCGCGCTGACCGCCGGGGCCCCGAAGGCCAGAACCACCGCGCCCGCGGCGAACAGTCGCCCGAGCATCAGTCGCCTCGGGGGTGACACGACAGGCAGGCAGTGCTGTTGTACGAGTAGCCCGACCGTCCCTGATGGTCGGCGTCCATCTTGGCCTTGGTGTGCTCGTGGCAGTTCAGGCAGGTGAACTGCGAGAAGTTGGCCGCGTTGGTGTGACAGTCGGCGCAGGTCGACCACTTGCCGCGGTGCTTGCCCGAGTAGATCGGGAAGTACGGCCCGTCATGGTTGAACGTCGCCCCGGTCCACGTCACCGTGGTGTGGCAGGTGGCGCAGGTCGTCGGGAACTGGGCGGCCTGGTGGTTCGGATTGGTGCTCGTGGTGTAGTCGGTCTGGTGACACGACACGCAGGTCGTGGGCTTGCCGTCGTAGACCCCGTCGGCGTGGCACGCCTGGCAGGTCGTCGTCAGGTGCGCCCCGGTCAGCGGGAAGCTGGTGGTGGCGTGATTGAACGTGCTGCTGTTCCAGGTCGTGGTGGTGTGGCAGCTCGCGCAGGTCGTCGGGAAGCCGGCCGCCTGGTGGGGCGGATTGGTGCTTCCGTTGTAGTCGGGCTGGTGGCACGACACGCAGGTGGTCGGCTTGCCGTCGTACACGCCGTCGGCATGGCAGGCCTGACAGGTGGCCGCCTGGTGCGCGCC
>JAEUJH010000156.1 GCA_016794825.1 Gemmatimonadota bacterium | reverse complement strand
ATGTTCTATCCGTGGGCCTTCAACATCCACGACTTCGAGCCGATCGTCGGGCGCATCCACCAGCCGCCGCCGGTCCATCAGACCTTCCAGGGCGACGGCTTCGTCGTCTGCTCGTTCTGCCCCCGGCCGTACGACTTCGATCCGAACGCCATTCCGGCGCCCTACAACCACAGCAACGTCGACTCCGACGAGGTGCTCTACTACGCCTCGAGCGAGTTCATGAGCCGGAAGGGCATCGAGTACGGCAGCATCACGCTCCACCCCGACGGGATTCCCCACGGCCCGCATCCCGGCCGCATGGAGGCGAGCATCGGCGCCAAGGAAACCAACGAGCTCGCCGTGATGGTCGATACCTTCCGGCCGCTTCGGACGGCGCGCGAAGCCCTCGCCATCGAGGATCCCAAGTATTACCGGTCCTGGGTCGAGTCCGGCCCCGGGTTCAATCCACCGACCAGCTGACCTTTCAACGAGAGACGTCCCTCGATGCCCGTGCTTGCGCTTCTCCTGCTGCTGCAGCAGCCGGCCCCACCGACCCAGTTGCCCCCGAGCCCGATCGCCAAGCTGGTGATCGCGCAGGGCAACAACGTGACCATGACCGCCCAGGACACCCTCCGCCTCGTGGCCACCCCGGTCGATTCGGCCGGCGCGCCGGTGGCTGGGGCCCGGGTGTCGTTCACCGGGCAGGGCGCTTACTTCGAGGCCCAGGTCGATCCGACCGGCCTGATCCGCTCCGGCTCGACCGGCGCGTTCAACGTCCTCGCCACGGCCATCGTGCCGGGTTCCCGGCCGGTGCGGGAGCTGATCCGCGTCACCATGGTGGCGGGGCCCGCCGCCCGGATCGCGGTGTCGCCGACCGTCGGGTCGGTCATTGCCGGTCAGCGGCTCCGGCTCGAGGCCAAGGTGTACTCTCGCGCCGGCGATCAGCGGGCCGACCGAGTCCAGTGGTCCAGCTCGGCGCCGACCGTCGCCTCGGTTCGCGCTGACGGGGTGCTCGACGCCCGCGCCGCCGGGACCGCCCGGATCACGGCCAAGGTCGGCGCCGTCGAGGAGACGGTTCCGGTCACGGTGCTCCCCAACACGATCGCGTCGTTCAAGATCACCCCGGAAGCCACCGAGGCCCGGGCCGGCGACGTGGTCCGGTTCACGGTCGTCGCGACCGATCGCGCCGGCAAGCAGGTCACCGGGTTCACGCCGCAGTGGGCGTTTTCGCCGGGGCAGGGCATGGTCGACGCCGACGGGTCCTTCGTCGGCTACGAGGCCGGCACCTACCTCGTCACCGCCAGCATCGGGACCCGCTCCGCCGAGGCCACCGTCACGCTCAAGCCGCGCGACGTGCGCCGGCCCGCCACCGTCGTGGGGCGGTTGCCGCGGACCCGCTTCACCACCGAGGAAGTCTGGATCCATCCGAGCGGGAAGTACGCCTACCTCGGCTCCGGATCCGGTGGCGACGTGCTCTTTGCCGTCGACATCAGCGATCCCAGCAAGCCCACGGTCACCGATTCGATCGTCGTCAACACCCGGCGCATCAACGACGTGATGTCGACCCCCGACGGCAAGTACCTCGTCTTTACCCGCGAGGGCGCCAGCGATCGGAAGAACGGGATCGTCATCGCGTCGGCCGAGGATCCGGCCCACCCGAAGGTCATCGCCGAGTACACCGCCACCGTCACCGCCGGCGTCCACTCGGCGTTCATCCACCAGCAGGAGAAGTTCGGCACCCACGTCTACCTGACCAACGACGGCACCGGGGCGATGCACGTGATCGACATCAACGATCCGTATCATCCCAAGGAGGTCGCCGTGTGGAAGACCGATCGGCCCGATGCCGGCCGGTCTCTCCACGACATCGATGTCCAGAACGGCCTGATGTACGCCAGCTACTGGAACGACGGCCTCGTCATCCTCGACGTCGGCAATGGCATCAAGGGCGGCAGCCCGTCCAACCCCCAGCTGGTGAGCCAGTTCAAGTACGACCTCAACGCGCTCTACCGCGACGTCGAGGCGAGCGGCGGCCCCGGCTTCATCCGGGGCACTCACACCGCCTGGCGCCACAAGAACTACGTCTTCATCGCCGACGAGGTCTTTCCCGCGTCCGGTGTCCGGGGCGCCAAGGATGCTTCGGCCGGTCGGGCTTACGGTCGACTCCAGGTGGTCGACATCTCCGACATCACCAAGCCGAAGTCGGTGGCCTGGTACGAGCCGGAGTACGGCGGCGTGCATAACGTCTGGGTCGCGGGCGACACCCTCTACATGGGCGCCTACAACGCCGGCTTCCGGGCCTTCGACGTCTCCGGCGAACTCAAGGGCGACCTCCGCGCCCAGGGCCGCGAGATGGTCCACGTCAACACCGCCGACATGGACGGCAAGGTCCAGAACACCGCCATGACCTGGGGTGTCGTGGTCAACCCGAAGGACGGGCTGGCCTACGTCAACGACATGTACAACGGGCTCTGGATCGTCCGGCTCGAGCCGCGCCGGCGCGAACTGACGCCCTGACGACCTCGAGCCGCCGCGGATCGCCACCATGGATCGACGGGAACTCCTCCGGTCGGCGGCCGCGGCGGCCCTGGTGCCCGGGATGTCCCTGACCGGGCAGGAGAGCCCGGTTCAGGACGCGCCCATCCCGTCCACGGGCGAGCGCATTCCCCGAATCGGGCTCGGCACCTGGCAGACCTTCGACGTCGGGCCTGACCCGGCCCGCCGCGCCGACCTGGCGCTCGTCCTCCGCGCCTACGCCGGCGCGGGCCGAGCCGTGGTCGACACCTCGCCCATGTACGGGAGTTCCGAGTCCGTCCTCGGTTCGCTCCTCGACCAGGAACGTCTTCATGGCCGGCTCTTCGTGGCCACCAAGGTCTGGACGACCGGTGGGAGCCAGGGCGTGGCGCAGATGGAAGACTCGGCCCGCAAGCTCGCGACCCCGCGGCCCGACCTGATCCAGATCCACAACCTGGTCGATTGGACCACCCATCTCGCGACCCTCCGCCGCTGGAAGGAACAGGGGCGGATCCGGTACCTCGGTCTGACCCACTACCAGGCGGCCGCCCACGCCCAGCTGAGCGATCTCCTGCGGCGGGAACCGGTCGACTTCGTCCAGATCAATCTCTCGCTGGCCGAGCCGGAGGCGGCGGCGCGACTGCTTCCAATCGCCGCGGAGCGTGGGGTGGCCGTCCTGGTCAACCGGCCGTTCGGCGGTGGCGCCGGACTCGAGCGGGTGCGGGGCAAGCCGCTTCCCGCGTGGGCCACCGAGGCGGGAATTCGGTCCTGGCCCCAGTTCTTCCTCAAGTGGGTCCTGGCCCATCCCGAGGTGACCTGCGCCATTCCGGGCACCGGCAATCCCCGGCACGCCACCGACAATCTCGAGGCGGCCCGCGGCAGGCCCCTCGACCTGTCCATCCGAGCCAGGATGGCCAGCACCTGGGCTGCGATGTAGCCGCCAGGGAGACCCGGCCCCGCCCCTTTCGCGAACCGGCCCGGTCTCCCACATTCGGACCACGATCCCGCCCGCGAGCGGCGGCCCGACCAAGCACCGGACGAGTCAGACGAATGCCAGCTTTCTATTATCGGATCACCGACGGCATCCGGATCACGGTGCGCCCAGCCTTCCTTCCGGGCCAGTCCCGTCCGTCGCTCGGTCATTTCGTGTTCGCGTACACCGTTCGGATCGAGAACGTCGGCCAGGTTCCGGCCCAGTTGCTGAGCCGCCTCTGGCGGATTCACGATTCGGTGGGGCTTGGCGAGGACCACGAGGTCGAGGGCGAAGGCGTGGTGGGGGAACAGCCCCGGATCGAACCGGGGCGGATCCACCAGTATCAGAGCTACTGCATCCTCAAGAGCCCGAGCGGGTTCATGGAGGGGCACTACCAGTTCGTTCGCGACGACGGCACCAAGTTTCTGGCCTTCATCCCTCGCTTCGATCTGGACGCCGCCGGAGCCGACCGGCACTGACCCGACCCGTCACCGCCTGATCGCCACGAGGCGGAACTCCTGCTGGGTCGTCCAGCCCGAGGCACTCGTCGGGTCGGCTGATTCGAAAATCCCCCAGGTGGCCGTCGTCAGGCCGATCGAATAGTGCTCCCGGAGCCGCCGCCGGGCGGTGCCCGTGCTGTCGTACGTCGTCACCGTCGTGACCACGATCGGGACGGGC
>JAEUJH010000129.1 GCA_016794825.1 Gemmatimonadota bacterium | reverse complement strand
CGGGTGGCCGGGAACACCACCGTGGGCGGCTCCCGCCGGGCGATCAGATGGAGGATGACCGGAATCGCGGCGAGCACCAGGCCCGCGAGCGCCCAGGGAGCGGCGAACGACATCAGGCGAGGTGGGTCGATCGGACCAGCGTCTGCCGAAGCGCCAGTCCGAACGGCAGGTCGGTGGTCACCCGCTCGTAGGCGATCCCGTGGCGCCGACAGGCGAGACGCCAGTCGTGGACGACACCGGCGACCGTTTCGGCGTACACCCCGGCCCAGTCGGACGGCCGGATGGTCACGTGCTGACCCGTTTCCGGATCTTCGAACCGGGCTTCGGCGGGTCCACCGAGCGCCAGCTCGGCCGGGTCCATCAGGTGGAGCACCAGCACCTGATGGCCGCGATGGCGGAGGAACCGCAGCGCTTTGATGGCCAGTTCGCGGTCGAGCAGCAGATCGGAGACGAAGATGACGAGGCCTCGACGGCGAAGCTGATCGATGACCCGGCGCAGGGCCGGCTCGGCGGCGGTACCCGCGCCCGCCTGGGTCCGATGCACCACCGCCAGGAGCTGGTGCCAGTGCGCCATCCGGGCGCGGGGCGGCGTGACCGAGCGGACGGCGTCGTCGAAGGTCACCAACCCGGTGGCGTCGCGCTGACGGAGCAGCACCAGCATCATGGCGGCGACCAGCCGCTTGGCGTAGTCGAGCTTGGTCAAGCGGCGGGCGGGATCGCCGGACCACCCCATCGACTTGCTGGTGTCGAGGACCACCATGGCGCGGAGGTTGGTTTCTTCTTCGAACTGCTTGACGTACAGGCGGTCGTTGCGGGCGAGCAATTTCCAGTCGACGTACCGGAGTTCGTCGCCAGGCTGATAGGGACGGTGTTCGGCGAACTCGACCGAAAAGCCGCGACGCGGCGAGCGATGCAGCCCGGTCAGGAAGCCTTCGACGATCCCGTCGGTGAGCACCTCGATCCCGCCCAGCCGGGCTACTTCGGCCGGGTCGAGCAGGTCGAGACGTTCCTTGGAGCGGGAGGTCAACGCCATAGCGGGCGCAACGTACGGGAGCGAGGAACGGGAGTCAAACGGCGGGACACAGTGTCCTCCCCAGGGGACGGTTGGGACGAGTCGGAATCCAGTCGCGAACGTATCGTGCTGCCAGACGGCGAGTTAGCACGGCCGGTCGGGTGGCACGGCCCCTGCAATCGAAGCTGGGAGACTCGCTTGGATGAGGCCCGGTGTTCACTCGGATGGTGGTTTCGGCGTTGGTCGCCACGTTGCTCGGTGATTCCCTCTCCCCCAGGGATTTGCCGGCAGCGGCGGCGGCCCCGCCAACCACCCTCCAGGACAAGCCGCCCCGCAAGCCGACGCCTCCCAAGAAGCCCGAGCAGCAGCCGGAACTCCGGCGTCGCAAGCCACCACCCCCGCCCCCGAAACCGGCCCCGGTGTCCGACAAGCCGGCCCGCCTCGATTAGAATTCCGAACCCCGAGCACCGGCTCGAACGTACGGCCCCGGCAGTGGCGGGGCTTTTTCATGTGGCGTACCTGGAGGCACGACGTGAAGACAGGCGTACTGGTTGCAGTCCTGGTCATCGGGCTCGGCGGGACGGCCGCCGCCCAGCGGCCCGACGTGGCGAAAGCGGCGGCGTCGATCACCGAGGCCGATGTCCGCGCCCGGGTCCACGCCATCGCTCATGATTCGATGGGCGGCCGCGACACGCCGAGCCCGGGCCTGGAAAAGGCCGCGCTCTGGGTTGCCAGCGAATTCCGCCGCCTCGGCCTCAAACCGGCCGGCGACGAGGGGTCGTTCATCCAGCGATATCCGGTGACGGTGACCCGACCGGACCCCGACTCCGCCTTCCTGGCCTTTTCGAACCCCGAGGGCCGTTCGTTCAAGCTCCAGATCGGCCGCGACGCGCGGGTCGAAGGAATGGCCCCCGCAACGTTGACCACCATCGGCATGGTCCTGATCGGGGGCGCCACGATCGACACCGCCGCCATTCCCCGGGACGCGGTCGCCGGCAAGATGGCGGTCCTGGTGATGGACTGGTCGAAGGGCATGACCGAGCAGCTCCAGGCCGCCATCGGCGTGGTGATGAGCCGCGGCGCCCGGGCGGTCGTGATGCCGGTGAACTCCGATTCGATGGCCGGTGTCATGGGCCTGGGCGAAGAACCGGCGCCCCGCGTGGCCCGTGGTACGGCGCCGAGGACCTCGCGCGGGGGCGCCTTCTTCCCGTTGGTGAGCGAGCGGGCCATCGTGGCGGCCCTGCCCGAGGCCGCGGAGCGGTTTGCCGCCCTCCGCGCCTCGCCGACGACGACGGTCGTGCCGTCGGAGTGGCAGGCCTCGGTCATCGACAAGCCGGGCCCCGCCAAGACCGAGATGGTGCCGAACACCGTGGGCATCCTCGAGGGCACCGATCCGCTGCTCAAGAACGAGTACCTGGTCGTCTCGGCTCACATGGACCACGTCGGGAGCGCCTGCAGCGGCGGGACGCCCGAGGACCAGATCTGCAACGGCGCCGACGACGATGCCTCGGGGACGGTCGGGGTGGTCGAACTGGCGGAGGCGTTCGTCCTGGCCCGGCCCAAGCGGTCGGTGATCTTCCTGACCGTGAGCGGCGAAGAGAAGGGCCTCTGGGGCAGCAGCCACTTTGCCGAGCGGCCGCCGGTCGAGATCAAGCAGATCGTGGCCAACCTCAACATGGACATGGTGGGCCGCAACTGGCGGGACACCATCGTGGCGATCGGCAAGGAGCACTCCGACCTGGGACAGACCGCCGACCGGGTGGCGGCCGCCAATCCGGACCTCAACATGAAGGTGATCGACGACCTCTGGCCTCAGGAGAACCTCTACTTCCGCTCCGACCACTACAACTTCGCGCGGAAGGGGATCCCGATCCTGTTCTTCACGAGCGGGCTCCACGGCGATTATCACGCGGTCACCGACTCGCCCGACAAGATCGACGCCGAGAAGGAGGCCCGGATCCTCAAGCTGGTCTTCCATCTGGGCCAGGAAATCGGCAACGCGCCGAACCGGCCGAAGTGGAATCCCGAGAGCTACAAGAAGATCGTGTCCCCGCAGGCCCAGGTGCCCTGACGGAGGCGCGAGGAGATCACATGGGGCACCATCACGACTCGATCGAAGGGTTCAACGCCTTTCGGAGCGAGATGAACGAGAAGATCTTCGCCGCCGGCAATCTGACGACGAATCGCTTCTTCAATCTCGACACCCGGGCCTACGAGGCCGGGGCGCTCGACGTCCGGACCAAGGAGATGCTGGGACTGGTCGCGTCGCTGGTGCTCCGGTGCGACGACTGCATTACCTACCACGTCCTCAAGTGCGTCGAGGCGGGGCTCACGGATCCGGAAATCCACGAGGTGTTCTCGATCGGCCTGGTGGTCGGGGGGTCGATCGTGATTCCCCACCTCCGCCGGGCCGTGGCCAGGCTCGAGGAGGCGAGGGCACAGGGCGGCGGTCAGGCGCTGGCCTGACCCGCCCCGGGCTCACTCCGGTCGGGGCGGACCGGGGTCGCGGGACGCGAGGACGCCGAGGACGACGAGCCCCGCCCCAAGCCCCTGGAGCGGTACCGGGCGTTCGCCGAGGAAGAGCCACGCCACCAGGCCCGCAACCAGCGGCGTCACGCAGTTGTAGAGCGCGGTCCGGGCCCCACCGAGCGCCTTGAGACTGCGGGTCCACAGCACCGAAGCCACGACCGACGAGAGGATCGACGAGTACGCCACCGCCACCCAGACCGTGGGATGGAGGCTGGTGAACGTGACCCCCGGCAGCGCCGGCGCCGCGGCCGCGATCAGCCCCGGCGTCCCACCCAGATGCGTCAGCGCGGCCACCTGGGTCGAGTTGTGGCCCACCGCCACCCGCCGAAGTCCCACGGTGAACAACGCCCAGAACAACAGCCCGGCCACGCTGTAGAGATCGCCCTTCGAGGTTTCGCCGCCGAAGTGGATTCCCTTGGCGCCCACCACGAGGAGGACGCCGGCCGTGCCCAGCAGGATCCCGAGCCAGACCCGAGGCCGGGGCCGCTCGTGGCCCAGGCCGAGGCCCAGCAAGGCCACCACGACCGGCAGGCTGCCGAAGATGACGGCGCTGTTGGTGGCGGTGGTTCGCTGGAGCCCGGCCAGGAACGCCAGCTGGTTCAGGGTGTGCCCGACCACCCCGAGGCCGAGCAGCATCCAGAGGGTCCGTCGCGGCAGCGGGCGGGCGTGATCCAATCCCCAGACCACCAGCCAGAGGAGGCCGGTGCTGATCACGAACCGGGTGGCCGCGAACACCGACGGCGAGACGTGGCCGAGGGCCTGCTTGCTGACGCTGTAGTTGGCGCCCCAGATCAGGGACACGACCAACAGCGCGGCGTCGTGGCGGGAGAACCGGGCGGTGCCGGTCACGGCTCGGGGCTCACGGGCGGACGGGCCGCCGGAGCCGGAGCCGATCGCCCGCCCTGGCTCAGAAACACCCCGGCAAAGACCAGGGCCGCGCCCGCGAGCTGGGCGGGAAGCGGCCGTTCGCCGAGAACGACCCAGGCCACCGACGCGGCGAACACCGGCACCACGCAGTTGTAGAGCGCCGTCCGACTGCCGCCGATGGCCTGGACCGCGTGACTCCACAGGTAGTACGCGACCACCAGCGACAGAACCGACGAATAGAGCAGCGCCACGACCACGCCCGCCGGCAGGTGGGCCCAGTCGGTCCGGGAGACTTCGGGCAGCGCGGCCAGCACCAGTCCCGGGGTGCCGCCAATGGTGGAAATGGCGGTGACCCGGAGGGGATCGAGCCCGCGGCCCACGTGGCGAATGCCGACGGTAAAGGCGGCCCAGCAGACACACGCCAGGAGGATCATGAGGTCGCCGCCCAGCGTGGCCTTCGAGAAGGAAATTCCCTGCGCCACGATGACGACCCCCACGCCGACCGTGGCGACGGCGATGCCGGCCCAGAGGCGCGGCCCCGGGCGTTCGACCCCGAGCAGGGTCGAGAGGACCGCCACGCCGATTGGCATTGCCGCGAGAATCAGCGAGGCGTTGATGGCGGTGGTGGCGACGAGCCCCTTCATGAAGAAGGCCTGGTACCCGGTATTGCCGATCACGCCGAGGCCGGCGAGGAGCCAGGCGGCGCGAGCGGGGAGCGGGTCGCCGGGCGCCAGCCACTTGACCAGGGCCCAGAGCAAGGCGCTCGCGATCAGGAACCGGGTGGCGGCAAACGCCAGGGGCCCGAAGGCGCTCAGGGCGTACTTGTTGGCGCTGAAGTTGGCACCCCAGATGAGCGACACGGCCAGCATGGCAAGGTCGTGCCGGGACCATCCGAATCGGGACATTCGGGAAATGTAGTCTGGGGCGTAAGTGGGCCCGAAAAAAGAGGTTCCGACCGACTATATTGGTGCCCCATGAAGCAGGCACGGATCCGGAATTTCTGCATCGTGGCGCACATCGACCACGGGAAGTCGACCCTGGCCGATCGGCTCATCGAAGCCACGGGCACGCTCAACAAGCGCCAGATGCGCGATCAGGTCCTCGACAGCATGGACCTGGAGCGGGAGCGGGGGATCACGATCAAGCTGAACGCCTGCCGGATGTCGTACCGGGCGCGCGACGGCGAAGAGTACGAACTCAACCTGATCGACACCCCGGGGCACGTCGACTTCACCTACGAGGTGTCGCGGTCGCTCGCGGCGTGCGAGGGCGCGGTCCTGGTCGTCGACGCGTCGCAAGGCGTGCAGGCCCAGACCCTGTCCAACCTGTTCCTGGCCATGGAAGCGGGGCTCGAGATCGTCCCGGTCCTCAACAAGATCGACCTGCCCGGAGCGGAGCCGGAAAAGCGGGCCGCCGAACTGGTGGAACTGCTCGGCGTGGCGCGGGAAGACGTGCTGGCCGTCTCGGCCAAGGAAGGCACCGGGATCCCCGACCTGCTGGAGCAGATCGTCGCCAAGGTGCCGGCACCCAAGGGCAAGCCCGACGGGGCGCTCCGGGCCCTCGTTTTCGACTCGTACTACGACCGGTACCGCGGCGCGATCCCGTCCATCCGGGTGGTCGACGGCCGGGTCACCAAGGGCATGAAGGTGGTGTTCGGTGCCCACCCCGAGGACGTCTACGAGGTCGACGAGGTCGGCTTCCCCGCCCTGGGCCAGCACCCGGCGGAGTCGCTCGAGGCGGGCGAGGTCGGTTACGTCGTGGCCAGCGTACGCGGGGTCCGCGACGCCCGGGTCGGCGACACGATCCTCGACCACGCCAACCGGGCCCCCGACCTGCTGCCCGGATATCGCGACGTCAAATCCATGGTGTTCGCCGGCCTCTATCCGACGACCACCGACCAGTACGAAGACCTCCGGGACGCGCTCGAGCGGTTGCAGGTCAACGACGCCAGTCTCCGGTACGAGCCGGAGTCGTCGCAGGCCCTCGGGTTCGGTTTCCGCTGCGGGTTCCTCGGCCTCCTCCACATGGAGATCGTCCAGGAGCGCCTCGAGCGGGAGTTCAACCTCGACCTGATCACCACCGTACCGACGGTGGAATACCGGGTGTTCCTGACCACCGGCGAACTGGTGGTGGTCGAGAACCCCTCGATGCTGCCCGAACCGGGGGCGCTCTCGCGGATCGAGGAGCCGTTCGTGAAGGCCCGGATCGTGTCGCCGGCCGACTACATCGGCGCGATCATGAAGCTGGGTCAGGACCGCCGCGGCGTGTACCACGGGATGCACTACATCGATCCGAGCCGGGTCGAATTCCAGTGGGAGTTTCCGCTCGGCGAGATCGTCCTCGATTTCTACGACCGGCTCAAGTCCCTGTCGCGGGGCTATGCCTCGCTCGACTACGAGATGGCCGGATACCGGACCAGCGATCTGGTCAAGCTGGACATGCTGATCAACGGCGAGGCCATCGACGCCTTCAGCGTCATCATCCACGAGGAGAAGGCCTACGACTGGGGCCGGAAGATCGCGGAAAAGCTGAAGGAATTGATCCCGCGGCAGCTCTTTGCCGTGGCGATCCAGGCGGCGGTGGGGTCGAAGATCATTGCCCGCGAGACGATTTCGGCGCTGCGCAAGGACGTCCTCGCCAAGTGCTACGGCGGCGACGTGACCCGGAAGCGGAAGCTCCTGGAGAAGCAGAAGGAAGGCAAGAAGCGAATGAAGCAGGTCGGCCAGGTGGAAATTCCGCAGGAAGCCTTCCTGGCGGTGCTGCAGGTGGATGGGGACTGAACCGGCCCGAACAGGACGGCGGGGCCACCGGGGCGACGCGGCCGGGAGACTGACGGATGGATAGTCCGGCGATCAGCGCAGGCGGGACCCTCGTCATCCAAACCGCTTTCCTGGGCGACGTCGTCCTGACGACCGGACTGCTGTCGGCCCTGGCCGAGCGCCACGGGCCGGTCGACGTGCTGGTGACCCCCGCCGCGGCGGACCTGGTCAGCACGTTGCCCACCGTCCGCGAGGTCCTTCGCTACGACAAGCGCGGCGCGGACCGCGGGTTCGGCGGGTGGCGGCGTCTGGCTGGCCAGCTCCGGTCCCGCCGCTACGCCCGGGTCTATCTGCCGCACCAGTCCTTTCGCTCGGCGGCCCTGGCCCGGGCATCGGGGGCCCCGGAGCGGATCGGGTTCCGAGGCAGTCCGGGCGCCTGGCTCTACTCGCGCCGGATTCCCCGCCCGCCCGATGGCCACGAGGCCGAACGGATGCTCGCGCTGGCCGAGCCGCGGAAGGATGCCGCCACCGCCCGGATCGGCCTCGAGCTGACGAGCGACGACCGCGCCGCGGCCTACGCCTGGCTGGCCGCCCGTGGAATCGGCGACGGGTTCATCGCGATGGCGCCGGGATCGATCTGGGGCACCAAGCGCTGGCCCGGGTTCCCGGAATTGGCCAAGCTGCTGCCGGGGCGGATCGTGGTGATCGGCGGGCCGGCGGATCGCGAGGCCGCGCAGGCGCTGGTCGATGCGGCCCCGGACCGGGTGGCCGACGCGAGCGGCGCGGTTCCTCTCCGGGTGTCGGCGGCGATCCTGGAGCGAGCCGCCGTGCTCGTCACCAACGACTCGGCCCCGCTCCACCTGGCCAGCGCCACCAACACCCCGACGGTGGCGATCTTCGGTCCGACCGTCCCGGCGTTCGGCTTCGGGCCCCGGGCCTCCCGGGCGGCCATCGTGGAACGAGAATTGGCCTGTCGGCCCTGCTCCAGCCATGGGCCAGCCAAGTGCCCGCTTGGTCACCATCGCTGCATGCGCGAGATTCCAGCCGGAACCGTGCGCGATGCCCTCAACGAGCTGATCAGGTAACCCGATGCGCTACGCCTTGGGAATCGACATCGGCGGCACCAATCTGGTGGTCGGGGCCGTGTCCGAGGACGGCCGCCGAGTCCTCGGCCTCGAGACCGAGCCGACCGGCGCCCCGCAGGGCGCCGACCATGTGATCGACCGGATCGTCGCGATGACCGAGCGGACCATCGCGGCCGCCCGGGCGGCCGACCCGGACGCCGACATCGTGGGCGTCGGGATCGGCTCCCCCGGCCCGCTCGACACCAAGTCGGGTATCGTCCTGCTGACCCCGAACCTCGGCTGGGTCAACATGCCGGTGCGCGACCGGATCGCGAGCCGGCTCGACCTGCCCGCGGCGCTCGACAACGACGCCAACTGCGCCATGGCCGGCGAATGGTGGGTCGGCGCGGCCCAGGGCGCCCGGCACGCGGTGACCTTCACGCTCGGGACCGGCATCGGCGGCGGGATCGTGGTCGACGGGAAGCTGCTCCACGGCGCCTCGGACGTCGCGGCCGAAATCGGCCACATCACGATCGAAACCAACGGGCGCCGCTGCGGCTGTGGCAACGACGGGTGTCTCGAGGCGTACGCGTCGGGGCCGGCCATTGCCCGCCGGGCGGTCGAGGCCATCGTGGCCGGGGCCGACTCGTCGCTCAACCTGATCGTGGGGGGCGACCCGTCCCGGATCACGGCGCAGACCGTCTACCAGGCCGCCGCGGCCGGCGACCCGCTGGCCCTCGAGGTGGTGCAGGACACCGCCAAGTATCTCGGCGTCGGGGTGGCCAACCTGATCAACATCCTGAACCCCGAGGTGGTGGTGATCTGCGGGGGCGTGACCCAGGCGGGCGATCGGCTGTTCACGCCGCTCCGGCGGGAAGTGACCCGGCGGGCCTTCCGGCCGGCCGTGCAAGCCTGTCGGATCGTCCCGGGCGCGCTGCCGGGCACGGCCGGGGTGGTGGGGGCGGCCAAGGTCTTCCTCGATGCCCATCGGTAAGGTCGGCGTCATCGGGTCGCTCGTCTGGGACGAGATCCACGGCCGCGATCCGGCGGCCGGCCCGGTGGAGGAATGGGGCGGGATCGCCTACGCGATGGCGGGGCTCGACGCGGCGTTAGGCGGCGACGGCGAACTGATCCCGCTGGTCAAGGTCGGCCGGGACCTGGCGGGCCGGGCCGAGGACTTCCTCCGCGGGCTGGAGCGAGTGCCCCGGTCGGCGCGATTCGTGGAGGTGCCCACGCCCAACAACCGCGTCGTCCTCCGCTATCAGTCCGCGGAGCGGCGCTGCGAGCGGATGGCCGGGGGGGTGCCGGGGTGGACCTGGGCCGAACTGGGTCCGCTGGTCCGGGACCTCGACGCGATCTACGTCAACTTCATTTCGGGATTCGAGCTGACCCTGGGAACGGCGGCCGCGCTCCGGAGCGGATTCCGGGGCCCGATCTACGCCGATCTCCACAGCCTCCTGCTCGGCATGAACGGCGACGGGGTCCGGATCCTCCAGCCCCTGGCCGAGGCCGCCAGCTGGTACCGGTGCTTCGACTACGTTCAGGTCAACGAGGACGAGATGGCCCAGCTGTCCTCCGACCCGCTCGGGCTGGCCACCGGAATGCTGGCCGAAGGGGTTCGCGGCGTGGTGGTGACCCTCGGACCCCGAGGCGCCGTCTACGTCGAGCGCGGGGAAGACGCCCTCGGCCTGATCCGCACCGAACTGGTGCGGGGCGAGTCGGTCGACGCGGTCGACCCGACGGGTTGCGGCGACGTCTTCGGCGCCACGACCTTTGCCCGGCTGCTGCGGGGCGACCGGCTGGCCGACGCGGTCCGCGCGGGCAACCGGGCCGCGGCCCGCAACGCCACCTTCCGAGGCGCCACCGGATTGGCTCAACACCTACGAGGATCGCTGGTACTCCGATGATTCACGTCGCCGCCGTGCCGGCCACCTTCGACGACCGGGGACTCGACCAGTTTGCGCAGGAACTCGGCCAGTGGCCGCCCCCGGAGCGACTGCTCGTCGATGCCCGGGGCACGACCTGGGCATCGCCCTATGGCCTGGTGGCCCTCCTGACGCTGGGCCAGGCCATTCGCGAACTCGAGCTTCCCAAGCCGCGGCTCGCGGTCCCCGACTCGGACGACACCCGGAGCTACTGGGGGCGGGTCGGGTTCTTCCACCACGCGGTGGAGTATTTCGACGTGGTTGGCAAGATTCCGAGACGGGGAGGCGACGCCCCGACGGAGACGTTGCTGCCGGTCACCCGGATTGCCGGCGCGGAGGACGTCCACGAGGTGGTGGGCCGCCTGCAGGAGGGCGCCACCCGGATCCTGACCTCGGAGCTCAAGCTCGAGGCCAAGGCCACGATGGGATTCGCGATGGCCCTGTCGGAGGCGTGCCAGAACATCGTGGAGCACGCGGGGACCGGAGGCTGGGTGGCCGCGCAGACCTACCTCTGGCGGCGGCGACTGGGCCGGAAGGTCGCCGTGATCGCGGTGAGCGACGCGGGGATCGGCTTCCGCCGGTCGCTCGAGCCGCTCGAGGCCAAGAAAGTGGGCGATCGGTGGGGCGACGGGGCCGCGCTCGAATCGGCGCTGCTCCACGGCGTGAGCCGGTTCCGGATCGCCGGACGGGGCCAGGGCCTGGCCGGCATCAAGCGGTACCTGCTCCGCTGGCACGGCAAGGTGTCGATCCGGAGCGGGACCGCGCGGCTCTCGGTCCTCCCCGATTGGGACGACGACGTTCCGCTGGCGGAGCATCTGCCGATGTTCCCCGGCTCCCAGGTGCAGATCACCATCCCGGCGCAGGAAGCGAGTGGCCGATGAGAGAACGGATCGATCTCGCCCCGATTCTGAAGGACACCGTCGCGACGGCCTACTGCGACCTCGTCACCCGGCCGACCGGCGTGACCGTGCGGCAGCGGGTCGAGGCCCTGATCGCCGCGAGCCCGCATCCCACCGCCCAGCTCGACTTCGGCTCGATCGGCCTCCTCGACTTCAGCTGCGCCGACGAGATCGTGGCCAAGCTGCTCCTCAACCACGCCGACGACCGCCCCCGGTTCCTGGTCCTGGTCAACGTCACCGAGGCCCAGCGCGAAGCGCTCGATCACGTCCTCGAGAATCACCGCCTGACGGTGGTGGCGCTCTCGAACGACGGCGCCCGGCCGTCGGTCCTGGGCTGGCGGACCCCGGACCTCCTGGCGGCGTTCGACACCGTCATCCGGATCGGCCCGGGCGATGCGGGCCGGGTGGCCGATGCGTTAGGTTGGACGGTGGAACGGGCGGCCGATGCCCTCCAGTCCCTGGCGCTCCGCCGACTGGTCCAGGCCGCCTCCGGGACCTATTGCCCGCTGCCACTCTCATGACGCCCTCGCGCCCCGGCCGTTCGACCGTCGCGGTCCACGGCCACCTGACCCGCCAGCAGGCCGGCCAGCCGGTGGTCCTGCCGGTCTACCAGAGCACCACCTACGTCCAACCGGTCGGGTCCGATCAGGAAGTCCGCTACGAGCGGTACGGCAACACCCCGAACCAGCTGGCCGTGGCCCGGAAATACGCCCAGCTCGAGGGCGCCGAGGCGGCCGTGTTCCTGGCCAGCGGGATGGCCGCCACCGCCATGGCTCATCTGGCCGTGCTCCGTCCGGGCGACCACCTGATCGCCAGCAACTTCATCTACGGCGGCACCCGCAAGCTCTTCGACGAGGAATTCGGCCGGTTCGGGATTTCGCTCAGCTACATCGACCCGAGCCAGCCGCGGGCCTGGCGCAAGGCGCTCAAGAAGAACACCCGCGCCGTGTTCTTCGAGTCGCCCACGAACCCGAACATGCGGGTCGTCGACCCGACCCCGATCGCGGCGATCGCCAAGGAATACGGGCTGGCCCTGCTGGTGGACAGCACCTTCGCGAGCCCGATCAACTTCCGGCCGATCGAGCATGGCGCCGACGTGGTGATCACGAGCGGGACGAAATACCTGAACGGCCACTCCGACGTCACCGCCGGCGCGGTGGCCGGCACCCAATCGCTGATCGACGAGGTGATCCGGCTGGCCCGGACCTGGGGGCCGATCCTCGACTCGCACTCGGCCTGGCTCCTCGACCGGGGCATGAAGACCCTGGCGCTCCGGATCGCCCGACAGAACGCCACCGGTCTCGCGGTCGCGACCTGGGCCACGGGCCACGGCAAGGTCCGCGAGGTGCATTACCCGGGACTGGCCGCCCATCCGGATCACGCGATCGCGGCCCGGGTCCTCGACGGCTTCGGCGGGATGGTGGGCCTGGTGGTGGAGGGAGGCGCCGACGGCGCCGAACGGTTCCTCCGCCGGCTGCGGGTCTTTACCCACGCGCCGAGCCTGGCGGGGGTCGAAAGCCTGGTGTCCGAGCCGCGCCTCACCTCGCACGCGGCCCTGTCGGCCGCCCAGCGAGCGGCCCAGGGCATTCCCGACGGCTACGTCCGGCTCTCCTGCGGGATCGAGGACGCCGACGATCTCGTGGCCGACCTCAAGCAGGCGCTCGACGGTCTATGATCCGATTCAATCACGTCGGCAAGGTCTTCGCGAACGGGGTCGTGGCGCTGAAGGACGTCTCGTTTCACGTCCCGAAAGGCCAGTTCGTCTTCCTCACCGGTCACTCGGGCGCCGGGAAGTCCTCGATCCTGGCGCTGATCTTTGCCGAGCAGAAACCGACCGAGGGCGAGGTCCGGGTCTCGGGCTACCAGATCTCCAAACTCTCGGCCAAGGAAATCCCGCGGCTCCGCCGCCGGCTCGGCGTCGTGTTCCAGGACTTCCGGCTGCTCGAATACCGGACGATCGAGGAGAACGTGGCGTTCGCGCTGGAAGTCACCGGCGCCCGGCCCGAGTCGATCCCGAACCGGGTCATGCGGGTGTTGACCCAGGTGGGGCTGGCCTCGAAGGCGCGTGCCTACCCCAAGGAACTGTCCGGCGGCGAGCAGCAGCGGGTGGCCATTGCCCGGGCGCTCGTCAACGATCCTCACATCCTGGTGGCCGACGAACCGACCGGTAACCTCGACGAGCGGGCCACCCGGGGCGTGTTCCAGCTGCTGCGGGAAATCAACGCCGGCGGCACCGTGGTGGTCATGGCGACGCACAACATGGAACTGGTCCGCGACACCGGCTATCGCACCATCGAACTCCGGGGCGG